>CAVERI010000054.1:0-19091 GCA_963618055.1 bacterium
TTCCGCTGACGAAATACGCCACCGCGCCGCCCAGCACCGTCACCGCCAGCGCGATGAGCCAGCCGCGCATGCAGAAGTCGTGCTTCGCGCCGTCCAGCGCCACGACGAAATCTCCGGCGAAGCAGTCGGACAGCTTCTGCCATTCGTCCTCCGGAATATCGATGCGGATGGCCATCGGCTCCTCCTCCGCGTAGTGCAGAACGTAATTGCCGATGGAATCCATGTAGGCGTGGCCGGAGGAGCACAGCAGCGCCTTCATGGTCGCGCACGCCAGTGCCAGCAGCGCGAAGGTCAAAAGCGTGATTCGCCATTGCAGGGACAGCTTTTTCATCCTTCCCGCCCTCCAATCAGATAGCCCTCGCCGATTCGGTTCAGGATGGGATCATAGCCCAGCTCCGCCTTCAGCTTTTTGCGAAGGGATGAAATGTGCACGCGGATGGAATTGCTGAAGCTGTCCACGCTGCCATCCCAGACGTGCTCCATCAATTCCTCCTGACTGACCGGCCGCCCCTGATTCAGAAGCAGATACTCTAAAATGCCGCTTTCCTTGCGGGTCAGCGCCACGATTGCGTCCTTCGCCCGCGTCTCGCGCTTTACCGTGTCAAAGGACATCTCTCCGCAGCGCAGAAGCGCGTCGTGCTGCACGAAGCTGCGGCGGGTCAGACTGCGCACCCGCGCCTCCAATTCCTCCAAATGAAAGGGCTTGACCAGATAGTCGTTCGCGCCGCAGTCCAGTCCCTCCACGCGGTCGCTGATTCGGGTGCGGGCGGAGAGAATCAGAACCCGCGTCTCCCGGTCGCGCTCGCGGAGTGCCCGAAGCAGCTCCATGCCGTCCCGACCCGGAAGGTTCAGATCCAGCAGGATCAGGTCGTATTTCTCCGCGATCATCCATTCCAGCGCGGTATCGCCGTCGCAGCATACGTCCGTTTCATAGCCGCTGCGCTTCAGACTTTTCGCCAGCATATCGCACAGCGATCGCTCGTCCTCAACAATTAAAATTCGCATGGCGCGCCTCCTTTGCATTTGAGTGATTATCTTCAGTATAGCATGCCGGAATAAAATGCGCATAAAGTTTTCCGCCTTAACGGAGATTTTAGCCCCTTTATCGTATCATGATCGTGCGAGAAGAAAAAAGGAGGCGATCACCCATGAATTTCGTTTCATCGACCGCAGGAAGGCGCGCCGTCCGGCTGGGCGTTTTGGCGCTGGGCGCGGCGATGCTGATTTACGGCGCGCAGCGGGGCGAGGCCGCTACGGTGCTGTCCAAGGCCGTTCGAATCTGTCTGGAGTGCGTGGGCATTGGGTAAGCGGACAGGCTCGAATCTGCCGCCCGTTTCCGGCTTTCTCGCCCGGTTTCGGGGGCTTCTTCAGGCGGGCGCGGCGCTTTTGACCAATCCGCATCTGTCAAACCTGTTCAAGGGACAGATTTACCGGGGAAAGGCCAAGTACGTCTGCGTGCCGGGGCTCAACTGCTATTCCTGTCCCGCCGCGACGGGCGCGTGTCCCATCGGCGCGATTCAGTCGGTGATCGGCTCGTCCAGCTTTCGGTTTTCCTACTACGTCACCGGCACGCTGATTTTGCTGGGCGCGCTGCTGGGGCGGCTTGTGTGCGGCTTCCTGTGCCCCTTCGGCTGGTTTCAGGAGCTTTTGCACAAAATCCCGCTGCCAAGGAGGAAGCTGTCCACGAAAAAGCTCCGGCCGCTTCGGTATCTCAAGTACCTGATTCTGCTTCTGACGCTGACCCTGCCGCTGTTTTTCACCAACGAGATCGGGCTGGGCGACCCCTTCTTCTGCAAGTACCTGTGCCCGCAGGGCGTGCTGGAGGGCGCGATTCCGCTCTCCCTTGCCAGCGAAAGCGTTCGCAGCGCGCTGGGCAGCCTGTTCGCGTGGAAGAGCGCGGTGCTGGCGGCCGTGGTCATCCTGAGCGTGCTGTTCTACCGCCCATTCTGTAAATGGCTTTGCCCGCTGGGGGCGTTCTACGCGCTGTTTAACCGGGCGTCGCTGACGGGCATGCAGGTGGACGGGCACAAATGCGTTCACTGCGGCCGATGCGAAAGAGCCTGCGGGATGGACGTGGACGTGACAAAGACCCCCGATCACCCCGAATGCATCCGCTGCGGCATGTGCGTAAAGGCCTGTCCCACGGGTGCGGTGCGCTTCCGCTTCGGGCTTTCGCGCGGCGCGGGGGCGGACGAAAATCCGAATTCAACCGGCAGAAATGCCGCGGAGAAGGAATCATAAGGAGAAACAAGGAGGACATTTCAATGAAGAAGACATGGATTGCGCTGCTGCTGGCGCTGTGTGTGCTGACCGCCATGGGAGCCGCTTCCGCCTGCTGCGTTTCGTCCGAAATGGACAAAACGCAGACGATGGAGGAAACCTGCGCCTGCATGATGGACGGCAAGGGCGTGAACGGCTGCCCGTGCATGGGCGGCACGTGCGGGGACGACTGCCTGTGCATGGACGGCAAGAGCTGCACGAAGGACGGCATGACCGCGGAGGACTGCATGTGCGAAAAGCCGTGCGCCTGCGGAGAGGAATGCGCCTGCGCCGAGCACAGGCTGGAAAGGCTCAATGACGAGCTGAACGCCGTGTTTGAAGCGCACATGGATGCGTGGGAAAAATTCTTCGGCATGCTGGACAAGGATCCCGACCTGAGCATACCCTACGCCGATTACCTGACGGCGCAGCTGGAGACCATGCGCGAGAAGTTCACCGAGGACGAATACGAGCTGCTTCAAATGGATATTGAGGAGATTCGCAGAATCCACGGCGAAATCACCCTGCTGATGGAAAAGCTCATGCCGGAGAAAGCCGACTCGGCCGCCTGCATGGAGGACGGCAAGTGCGTTCCCGAATGTGCCTGCGGGGAAGAAGCCTGCACCGCGGATTGCGGCTGCATGAAGGACAAGAACTAAAATTTCAAAGGAGGAAACGAATATGAAAAACGGAAAGAAGCTGATGGCGCTGCTGATGGCGCTGGTATTGGCGCTGGGCGCGGCCTCCGCGCTGGCCGAAGGCAGCATGGCGGAGGATAAAACCACGTGCGGCGCGGCATGCGACTGCATGGGGGATGAGTCCTGCATGAAGGACGGCATGTGCTCCGACGAGTGCATGTGCGAAAGCGACGCGGCGCTGATGTTCCCTGCCTTCGAGGGCATGGATCTGGACGGCAACCCCGTGACCAGCGAGCTGTTTAAGCAAAACGCCGTCACGGTCGTCAACTTCTGGTTTTCCAGCTGCGCGCCGTGCATCGCGGAGCTGGGCGACCTGAACGCGCTGAACGAGCAGCTCAAGATGAAGGGCGGCGCGGTCATCGGCATCAACGCGGACACCATCGGCGGCGACGAGAGGATGATCATGGAAGCCAAGAAGATTCTGGAAAAGAAGGGCGCCATGTATCAGAACATCTACTTCCCGGTTGAGAGCGCGGCCGGACAGCTGACCTACAGCATCATGGCGTTCCCGACCACCGTGGTCGTGGATCGCAGCGGCAACGTGGTGGGCAGCGCGATTCTCGGCGGAATCAACTATGAGGCGCAGATGAAGGCGCTCCAATCCATCATCGACGAGGTTCTGATGAAGGACGCGGAAATGATGAAGAAGGGCGACATGTAATCGTCAGGGGTGGCGCGGGACGAGGCTTCCGCGCCGCCCTTCGCGCTCTTTACAGGGCGGCGGCAAACCAAGTGCGCGCCCCGGAAAGGAGAGATACCCATGAGGGTGAAAAGGGGAATCGCTCTTCTGCTGGCCGCGCTGCTGCTCGCGGCGGCGGCGGCAGAAAAGCCCATGACGGAGGAAACTATGGAAAAGGAACAGGGCGTGATTTATCTGGCAGGCGGCTGCTTCTGGGGAATGGAAAAGCTGATGCAGTCCATCCCCGGCGTGACGGACGCGGTCAGCGGCTACGCCAACGGAACAGGCGAGACCGACGCGAACTACAGAACCGTCGTCGGCGGAAGGACGGGCTTTCGGGAAACGGTGAAGGTGACCTATGACCCGAAGCAGGTCAGTCTGGACGCGCTGCTGCTGGCCTACTTTTATGTCATCGACCCAACGGTCAAAAACCGGCAGGGCAGCGATGTGGGCAGCCAGTATCAGACCGGCGTGTATTACACAGACGACGCGGCGAGGGAAACCGTGGAGCGCATCGCCGATCTGGAGCGGGGGCGCTGGGAGAAATTCGCGGTGGAGATCGGCCCGCTGGTCAACTTCTTCCCGGCGGAGGAATACCATCAGGACTATCTGGATAAAAATCCAAACGGCTACTGCCACATTCCCCGCGCGGAGATCGAGCTGTTCTCCCGGCTGAAGATCGATCCGGGCGATTACCGAAAGCCCGCCGCCGAGGCCATCCGGGATAAGCTCACGGACGAACAGTACCGCGTAACGCAGGAGAGCGCCACCGAGCATCCCTTCCAGAATGAATACTGGAATCAGTTTGAGAAGGGAATCTACGTCGATGTGGTCACGGGAGAGCCGCTGTTTGCCTCCACGGATAAATTCGAGAGCAGCTGCGGCTGGCCCGCCTTCTCCAAGCCCATTGAAAAGCCCGCGGTGGTGGAGCTTCCGGACGACAGCCACGGCATGCATCGCACCGAGGTGCGCAGCCGGGCGGGAGATTCTCACTTAGGTCACGTATTCACCGGCGACCGGGAAAGCCCCAACGGCGTGCGCTATTGCATCAACAGCGCGTCCCTGCGCTTTATCCCCTGCGAAAGGATGGAGCAGGAGGGCTACGGCGACCTGCTGAGCCTGTTTGAGTAAACGCGTTCAGAGAAAAGGAAAAGCCGCGGTTTGTGAAAAATCGCGGCTTTTCGACGGTCAAAACGCGGCGAGAGACATTCTATGATTCGGCTCTCCAGAGACCATGAAGGTTGCAGTAAGCGAACGCGGCCTCCACCTCATCGCCGTCGCAGACGGCGAAGCAGACCTTGGCCACCTGACCGGGCCGCAGCTCCTTGCGCTGGTTGCCGAATTTCGTTTGGAGAGAAATCCATTCAATGAAATGCTCCGGCAGCATGGGATGCAGCGTTTCTCCGACGCTGACATAGACCTTGCCGTCGTGCATGCGGTAAACGGGCAGGTGCTTCTCCGTGGCGGCATCCTGCGTATTGGGAATCAGCTCCTTCATCGGTTCCCCGCAGCAGAAAACGGGCACGCCGGTATCCTTAACCCTGGCAATGATGTTGCCGCAGTGTTCGCAGCGATAGAATTTCTGTTCCATGCTCGCGTTCTCCTTCCTTGAGTTTTCAGGCGGGCGGACAAACCCGCATGAGCCTGTCCGCCCGGATTCGTTCGTATCTGCGTCCGCTAAAGCGCCTTTGCCCGTGTCAGGGCTTCTTATACCCGCACTTGGGGCAAACGCCCTCCTCGTTCAGCGCAATGCCGCACAGCGGGCAGCGCTCCACGTCCAGATGCGGCTCATAGCACTCCGAGGCCATGTTCACGCCGCTGGAGAAGGTCAGCTTGACGATGTTCAGCTTGTCCTTGAGCAGCTCGTACACGATCTTGATCATGCCCTCCACGGTCATGGTTTCCTTCGTCACCACCAGACGGCAATCGGGGTACGCGGTGGCCAGCTCCGTCTGGAAGGCGGGTCCCTTCATTTCGTTGTTGGGATGGCCGTCCTTGATGCCCTGCTTTTCGTAAACGTCCAGCACGGCGGGCAGCAGCGGGTCGTCGTGGCGCAGAATCAGCGCGTGGTCGAAGTTCTTCAGCACGTCCCATGCGGTCTTCTGAATCTCGTTGCAGGGGAACACCATGTTCACGCCGGGATTGACGGAACCTTCCACCTCGATGGTGAGAATGCCGGTGTGGCCGTGGAGATACTGCGCTTCACCCTTGAAGCCGTAAAAACGGTGTGCGTATTGTAGGTCCAGCTTGGCAATGCTTCTCATGGTCGATTCTCCTTCATCTATATATTTACGGGATACAGCGCCCGTATGCGCCTGTTGTTTCGGCGGCTCAAAGCCGCCTGCGTGCCTGTTCTTATCGTCCCGCGCGCGAGGAACTCAGCCCAGTGCGACGTCCAGCACCATCATCAGCGCAAAGCCCAGCGCTGCGCCGACGGTTCCGATGTTGCTGTGCGCGCCGGTCTGCGATTCGGGAATCAGCTCCTCCACCACCACGTAGATCATCGCCCCGGCAGCAAACGCCAGCAGATACGGCAGCGCGGGGCGAATCAGCCCGGTCAGCAGGATGGTCAAAACCGCGGCGGCGGGCTCCACCGCGCCGGAGATAACGCCGTAGCCAAACGCCCTGCGCCGGGACAACCCGCTGGCCGCCAGCGGCGCGGCGACAATGGCGCCCTCGGGGAAATTCTGAATGGCGATGCCCGCGGCCAGCGCCAAAGCGGCCGCCGACGTAACCACCGCGCTTCCCTCCAGCATGGCCGCCAGCACCACGCCCACCGCCATTCCCTCCGGGATGTTGTGCAGCGTGACCGCCAGCGCCAGCATGGCGGGGCGGCTCAGGCGGGCGGGCGTACCCTCCGCCTCGTCGCCGTGCACGTGCGGGACGACGGTGTCCAGCAGCAAAAGAAAGCCGATGCCCGCCAGAAATCCGACCGCGGCGGGCAGCCACGGCGGAGTATTCGTTTCCCGCGCCATCTCCATGGCGGGAATCAGCAGCGACCACACGGACGCGGCAATCATGACCCCCGCCGCAAAACCCATCAGCGCCTTTTGAAGGCGGACGCCCATCTCCCTGCGGAACAGGAACAGCGTGGCGGCGCCCAGCGCCGTGCCCGCAAAGGGCAATATCAGCCCGGCAAGCGTTTGCAAAGCGTAGCTCATGCCGGTTCCTCCTTCCGTTCAATTCCGTCGGAATCCGTCCTCTCGATGTTCTTGCTCAGAAAACGTTCCCATTGATTTCATTATACCGGATTCCGCACTCCATGTCTACATGTTGTGCATGAATTAACATACGCTAACAACATGTAGGGTTCCGAAGCGTTCACTGAAAATCAAGCCCGCTCCTCTTGAGGGTTTCAGACCATTCTGAATACTCCAATCCGAGGCTTTCGGCGACGCTCCGATTTGTGCATCGACCCTGATGGGTATTCACGCCCATGGCAAGGCCGGGATCCCGCCGGCAGGCCTCCTCCAGACCATGCTTCGCAAGGGCGAGCCCATAGGGAAGCGTCGCGTTTGTGAGCGCGATGGTGCTGGTGCGCGGCACCGCGCCCGGCATATTGCCCACGCAGTAATGCACAACGCCCTCCTCAGCAAACACGGGGTCATCGTGGAAGGTAACGCGGGAGGTTTCGCAGCAGCCGCCCTGATCGATGGCCACATCGACGATCACCGCGCCCCTCTTCATCGCAGCGAGATGCTCGCGCCGAATGAGCTTGGGCGCGGACGCGCCGGGAATGAGAACCGTGCCGATCACCAGATCAGCCTGCGAGACGGCCTTGGCGATGTTCATCTCGGTGGAATACAGCGTGGTAATCGACGCGCCGAAGACGTCGTCCAGATACGCCAGCCGGTTGAGGTTGGTGTCGATCACCGTCACCTCCGCGCCCATTCCCACGGCAGCCTTAGCCGCGTAGGCTCCGGCGACGCCGCCTCCAAGAATAACCACCCTGCCCCGCTCAACGCCCGGCACGCCGCCCAGCAGGATGCCGCGTCCGCCGCAGGCGTATTCCAGATACTTCGCGCCCTCCTGCACGCTCAGCCGTCCGGCGATTTCGCTCATCGGCCGCAGGCACGGCAGCTTGCCCGCCCGATCCTGTATCGTTTCATATGCGACCGCGGACACGCCATTTTCAAGCAGCCGCCGCGCCAGCGCCGGGAACGCCGCCAGATGCAGGTATGTGTAGAGAATCATCCCTCCTCGAAGCAGGTGAAATTCCTCCGGCTCCGGCTCCTTGACCTTTATGAGCATTTCGCAGCCGCCGCACACCTCCTCGGCGGTCTGAAGGATTTCGGCGCCCTGCGCCGCGTATTCCTCGTCCCTGAATCCGCTGTCCGCGCCCGCGCCGCGCTCCATCCGCACGGTATGTCCCGCCTGAATATACGCCCGCGCGTTGCCGGGTGTGAGCCCTACCCGGTATTCGTGCTTCTTCCGTTCCTTCGTGCAGCCGATAATCATCCCGCGAACACCTCCCGTGCTTCGTGTGCTATGCGTATTCCAGCGCCGTTTCCTCGCCCCGAAGGACGCGAAGCGCTCCCTGCGCCAGCGCGAGCATTTCGTTTTCCCCCGGATAGACGAACACGGGGGCGAGAAAGCCGACCGATTCCTCAATCCACCCGGTGAACATCTTATCGTGCGCAAAGCCGCCCGTGAGCAGGATGGCGTTCACCCCTCCGCACAGGGCCGCGCTCATGGCGCCGATTTCCTTCGCAATCTGATAGGCCATGCCCCGATAGATCAGCTCCGCCTCCCGGTCGCCCCTCCTGACCTGCCGGGAAACCTCCCTGCCGTCGTTGGTGCCCAGATAGGAGGTCAGCCCGCAGCGCGCGGTGAAAAACCAGCGGAAGGTTTCAAAGCTCGTGCCGAACCTTCCCTCATAGACGGCCTTCACCACGGGCAGCACGGGCAGTGCGCCGGGACGCTCGGCGCTGAAGGGGCCTTCTCCCTCCAGCCCGTTGTTTACGTCGATGATGCGCCCGTTCCTGTGGGCGCTTACCGTCACGCCGCCGCCCATGTGCGCTACGACCAGACGCAGCGCCTCATAGCGCAGGCCGTGCTCCGCGGCGTAGCGCTTGGCGACCGCGCGGGCGTTGAGCGCGTGAAAGAGCGGGCGGCGGGGAAAGTCCCTGTGTCCGGACAGGCGCGCCGTGTCGATGAGCTCATCGATGACCGGCGGGTCGACCGTGAAGGCGGGCTTGCCTATCTCCCGGGCGATCTCCGACGCCAGAATGCCGCCCAGATTGCAGACGTGATAGCCGTAGACGCAGCCGGCCAGATCCTCCGCCATTTTGTCGTTGATGCGGTAGGTTCCGCCCTTCACCGGGCGAATCAGCCCGCCGCGAGCCACCAGCGCGTCCATTTCGGACAGCCGAACGCCCCGTTCCTTCAGCCATTGCAGAATCATGGTCTTTCGAACGGCAGCCGTGGCCTTCAGCGTGGAGGGATCGCCCATCTCCTCCGACGCGTGATGAAATTCCTGAAGCAGCTGTCGCTCCTCCTCCGCGTAGATCGCAAGCTTGGTGGAGGTGGAGCCAAAGTTTAAAACCAGCACCTTCCGCATCGTTACGCCTCCCTTGGAAATTCGTTCGCCGTCAGAACCAACGCCAGCGCAATGGATTGAATCATGGTCTCCCGGCTGTCCGACCGGGAGGCGAGGATAATTGGCGCCCGTGCGCCCACAACGACGCCGGCCGCCCGGGCTCCGGCTATGCATGTAAACGCCTTGTAGAGGATGTTTCCCGCTTCGATATCGGGCGCAAGCAGAATGTCGGCGCAGCCCGCCGGCGGAGTTTCCATGCCCTTGTTCCGGGCGGAGGCCGGGAACAGCGCGTTGTCCAGCGCCGCGGGGCCAAACACCTGACAGTCCGGCAGCTCTCCCTGCCGGGCGGCTTCCGTCAGAGAGACGGCGTCCAGCGTCGCGGGCATCTTCGGATGTACCTTTTCCACCGCGCAGAGACACGCGGCAATGGGCGACGGATTTCCCAGCGCGTGCGCCGCGCGCACGGCGTTTTCCAGAATCCGCTTTTTTTCCTTCAGTCCGGGCGCAATGTTCAGCGCCGCGTCGGTTAACAGCAGCGGCCGCCGCAGCCGCCGCAGCTCCAGAAGCGCGACGTGGGACAGAAACGAATCCCCCCGAAGCCCCTCATCCCGATTCAGCGCGGCCCGCATCAGCGCGGCGGTGTCCACCAGTCCCTTCATCAGCGCGCCGGCGCTTCCTTCCCGAATCAGGGAAACCGCCCTGCGGCAGGCCGCCTCCCTGTCCGGCTCGTGAACGATGGGAAAGGCGTTCAGGGGAAGGCGGGCGGATTCGGCCGCCTCGCGAATCTGCGCCTCGTCGCCGACCAGAATCGCCTCAGCGATACCGACTCTGTGCGCCGTCCATACGGCTCGCAGTACCTCCGTTCCCTGCGCGCAGGCCACGGCCAGCGTGCATTTTTTTCCGGAGGCAGCCGCCTTGAGCAGGTCGTTCATCGTCTGTATCAAGAAATCACCTCCTGTCCCTCGTCTGTGCGGATGGCTCCCGCGTCGGTTCAGGCTGTCAAATCAAGCGGCGGACGCGCGCAGGTCACGAGGCGGGCAGCTCCTCAAGGGTGACGCGCCGATAGGGAATCCAGACGAAGCGCTCGTCGCTGATCGGATAGGCATACGTGGCGGCGGAAATTTCCGCCCCTTTCGCCAGAAGAATCGCCAGATCGACGGCAGCCATGGCCTGACGCTCGCCGTCGTTGAACACCGTGCCCAGCAGGGAGCCCTGCCGCAGCGCGTCGATTGCCTGGCCGATGGCGTCCACGCCCACCACGGGCATAAAGCGCCCGCCCGAAAAATACCCGGCGGCCTTCAGCGCGTTAATGGCGCCCAGCGCCATTTCATCGTTGTTGGAAATGACGCATTCGATCTGGTCGCCCCACGCCAGCAGAAAACCCGCCATTTTTTCCTGCCCCAGCTGCCGCCGCCACATGCCGGTGTCCTCCTGAAGCTTTTCCACGCGGAAGCCCGCCTCCTGAAGCGGCTTCAGGGCGTTTTGCGTGCGCAGCTCGGCGTCCTGATGCCCCGGTTCGCCCTTGATGAGCACGTACTGTACCACGCCGTCGCCGTTCTTGTCCGCCTCGGGATGCGCCAGAAAATACTCCGCAAGAATTTCTCCGCTCAGCCGGCCGCTCTGCGCGCCGTCCGCGCCCACGTAGAAGGCATGCTCGTATAAAAGCAGATCCTCAAGCAGCGGCTGCCGGTTGATAAACAGCACCGGCGTTCGGCGCTGCCGTGCCTTCTCAATCAGATACCCCGCCGCCAGCCGATCGACCGGATTTATAATCAAAACGTCCACATTGGCCTCCAGCAGGGCTTCCACCTGATCGTTCTGCAGATTCTGATCGTTCCGGCTGTTATAGACGATCAGCCGCGCCTTTCCTTGGGCGTAGGCCTCCAGATGAAGGCGCAGATTGGCCATGAACGTGTCCGTCTCGTCGTATACACACACGCCGAACACGGGCGCAGCCTCCGCGAGCGCGGGCGCGCCCAGCAGCATCAGGGTGAGCGCGGCGCAGAGCAGGCGTCTGATTTTCATGCGCATTCCTCCTAAGGCGTCAGTATAACAGCGGGAAAATCCGCTTGACGTTCTGCGCGTCGTACATGATGTCCGGCGTGACGATGAACGCGGGCGCCCGGTACCGTTCTCCGCTTTCATTCCACAAGGCTCTCGACGCCGCGATATACCCTGTCGCGTAGGGCGAGGGAAGGATAACCGCCTGCACCTGTCCGGATTCCAGCCACGCGGCGGCGTTTTCGCCGGGATTCACTAAGATCAGCGGATGCGGCCACAGGCCGCCCGCCCTCTCCCGAACGAGACGCGCCGCCGTTTCGTCATCCATGGCGACGACCGCACAGTGCGCGGCGTTCGGATCAACCGCCTCCGCCTCCAGCCACCGGCTGCGGAAAACGGATTTCGCGGTTTTGCGCAGGGACTCGCCGCCGCCCAGACAAAGCACCCGTTCGGCGCTCGCCGACGCGCTGGATGCCAGCTCGGCGAGTTTCTGTCCGTCCGTCTCAACCGAGGGAAACCCTTTCTCGTGCGCGTCGATGAGCGCAGCGCGCATTCCCTGTTGACCTACGCTGCGCAAAGCCGCCCGGCGCAGGCTTTCATCCTGTATGTAAATCAGCGCGCCGCCGTATTCGAGCCCGCTCCACAGGGAATCCGGTATCGCGGCGGAATCGACGATCTGCGTGGTCAGCGTACAGTTTCGCTCCTCCAGCGCCTTTTGAATGCCCTGGCGCAGCTGCATGAAATAGGCTCCCGTGTCCTCCTGCGTCAGCAGCAGAATGGGGCGCTGCGCGGCGGCGGCGGGCTCCACCCGCGCGCGCAGACCCAGACGCATCACGCACAGCGCCGCCAGAATCAGAAGCAGGGACGTACCCATGACCCTCTTCATGCCGCGCCGCCTCCTTTCCGCCGGGGAATGCGGATGGTTACGCAGGTGCCCTCGTCCTCGACGCTGCGCACCTCGATGCCGTAGGGCTCGCCGTAGGTCAGCCGAATCCGCTCGTGAACGTTTTTCACGCCGATGCCGCTTTTGCCCGCGGGCGCGGTCAGCAGTCTGGAAACGACCTCGGGCGGCATGCCCACGCCGTCGTCCTCGATGGTGAAGACCACATCGTCCGCCGTCACGCCCGCGTGAATGGCGATGTGCAGCGCCTCGTCCTGGGTTTCGTCGATGGCATGGTTGATCGCGTTTTCCACCATGGGCTGCACGATCAGCTTGACGGTGGTTTCCTCCAGCGCCGCTTCATCCCACGCGATGCTGTATTCGAATTTGTTCTTGAACCGCATTTTCTGAATGATTAAATAGTTGCGCACCTGCTCCAGCTCCTCCCGGACGGTGATCTCCCTGCGCCCGCGGCTGATGGAAAGGCGAAACAGCTTGGCCAGCGAGGAAACCATCAGGATGGCTTCCCGCCCGCGCCCTCGCTCCTCCATCCAGATGATGGAGTCCAGCGTATTGTAGAGGAAATGGGGATTGATCTGCGCCTGAAGGGCGTTGAGCTCATACAGCCGCTTGGTTTCCTGCTCCTGCACGATCTGCTCCATCAGGGCGTGAACGCGCCTCAGCATCCGGTTGAAGGCCTCCGAAATGGCGCGCACCTCCCGAAATCCGGTTTCCGGGATGCACTCGGACAGATTCCCGGATTCCACGCGCCCGATGGCGTCGGCGACGTGACGGATGGGGCGCATGAGTCGGTAGGCCATCACGGTCGCCACGGCGAGGGAAAGCAGCAGCGCGCAGATCAACACCACGGTCAGCACGCGCACAAAGGCGGTCTGAAGCGCCAGCAGCTCGTCCAGATACGCCACACCCACCAGCCGCCAGCGAGTCTGATTCAGCGTGGCGGCAATGAGCACGCGCTCGCGCCCGCCCGCCTTGTCGCGCCCCTGACCGATCAGCACCCGGCTGATTTCCTCCAGATTTTCCTCGTGCAGACCGCTGTAGATCAGCTGCAGCTTTGGATGAGCGATGATCTCTCCCTGCCGGTCCAGCAGGTAGACATAGCCGCTTTTTCCAAGCGTCGCCCCCTCCACCAGACGGCTGAAGCTGGCGTAGGCTACGTCCATGAGCACCACGCCCTGCTCCAGCCTTCCTTCCTTCTGATAAAACGTGGAGCGGGCCAGCCGAATGACGAACGTTCGCTGCCCGGAAAAAATGTGCTGCACGAAGGGACTTGAAAAGTAGGTGGCGGTGCCTCCCCATGCCAGCGCCTTCTGAAACCATTCGCTTTCGGCAATCTCCGCCGCGCCGGGCGTCACGTCGCCCGCGCCCACCGCGCCCAGCAGCGTGCCGTCCCTGTGAAACAGCGCGATGGAAATAATATCGGAATCGCTTTTCTTAATCGGCTCCATCTGCCGCGCCCATTCCGCCGCGCCGCCGTCCATGCTGTCGGGCAGCGCGGTGGTGGCGAAATACAGGGTGGACAGCAGGCGGTCGACGAACACATTGACGGCGCTGACCGACTGAAGCACCGTTTCCTTCGTGCGCTCGTAGGCGTTTTTTTCCAAGAGCGACGAGAGCGGCGTCAGCAGGCTGATGGAAATAAACGCCAGCAGCACACCCATGCACGCCATAAAGGAGGCGGTCAGCTGCAGGCTGAAGCTGCGCCCGCCGGCGGCTCTTCGCTTCACGCTTCTCCCTCCCTTCGCCTGCGCACCTGCGAGGGAGAAAATCCGTAAATTCGTTTGAACACATAGGAAAAATAGCTGGGGTCGGGAACGCCCACCGCCTCGGCGACGGAGGCCGTTTTTAAATCCGTTCCGGAGAGCAGCGTCATGGCCTGCCGCATGCGCGTCTCCGTCAGATAATACGGAAAATTCCGCCCCGTTTCCCGCTTGAACAGGGCGCTGAAATAGCTGGGAGAAACGTGTAAATGGCGGCACAGCTTTTCGGCGGTCAGCTCCGGGTCGGCGTAATGCTGCTGAATATACGCCTGCGCCGCTTCAATAAGCTGCTGCCCGGCCGTCCTTCGGCTTTGGGCAATCTTTTCGGCGAAGCCGTCGCACAGGCGGCCGAACAGCTCGCATGCCTCCTCCGGCGGCGGGCAGGCAAGCAGGCGCTCCAGCGAATCCCCGCCCGTCTCGACCGGATTGACAGACATATCGCGCCCCGTCCGCATCAGCGCCACGAAGATTTCCATCAGGTAGGCGCGGTAGGCGATTTCACCCGGCCTCGCGTCCCGGCAGGCCGCGAGCAGCCGCTCGATCTTCTGCCGCGCCTCCCCGGCGCATCCCTTTTTCAGCGCCGTGTCCAGCTCTCGAAGCAGAATCGCGTCCGCGGGCGGCTCACTCGCGCCGCCGGGCGCGAGGTCAGAAAAAAGCAGCAGCCGGTTTTCGTAAAAGCCGCGCTGCGAAAGGGCGCTTCCTGCCTGTCGGGCGCATTCGGAAAGCCCGCCCACGCCGCGGCAGGGCTTTCCGATGCCGACGCGCACCGCCGCGTCCAGATAATGCTCGATATACCGGCATATGCCGTCCAGCCGTTCATACGTCCGCACCGCGGCGTCCTCCCCGGGCGGCCAAAGCAGCACGGCGATGTACGACTGATAGAAAAAGGCGCAGCCGCTCTCCCTTGGCAGCTGTTCGCGCACGATGTCCATGGCGGCGACTCGAAGCAGCTCCGGCTCGCCGCCCGCGAAGGCCGCACCCTTGGGGCGGCTGAGCCTGAACAGCGCCACCACATAGAGGTCTGTTTCGTTCAGGGGCAGGCTGTATCGCTCCGCCATTTCCAGCGCCCGCGCGGGCGGCAGCCCGCCGTCCAGCAGCGCCGTCAGCAGCGACGCGCGAAAGACGGGCAGACCCTCTTCAAAATGCCGCTGCAGCCGCAAAAGATCGCGGCGGCGGGCAAAATCCTCGTCCAGCTTTTTTCGCGCATCCGCCAGCGCCTGCGTAAACTCGGCGGCGGAAATCGGCTTGAGCAGGTAGCCCATGCAATGCAGCGACACGGCCTGCCGCGCGAACTCAAACTCGTCGTAGCCGCTTAGGATGATGGAGCGAACGGTAGGAAGCATCTTATGCGCCCTTGCCAGCATGGTCAGCCCATCCATCAGCGGCATGCGGATGTCGGAAACGATCAGATCCGGCTCCTGCTCCTCGCAAAGGCGCAGGGCGTCCAGACCATTTTCAGCCTGCCCCACCACGGTAAAGCCGTATTCCTCAAAGGGAACGACCTCCAGCAGTCCCTCGCGAATGTCGCTTTCATCGTCCGCCAGCAGCAGCCTGTACATGATTCCGCCTCCCTTCGACCCCGCGCCTTCCCTATTTTTATTGTACACAAATTTACCCAATTTAGCAACGTATGGCAGTCATATTCGATAAAATTTTGATAGATGTGAGTAAAAATTCTCATTCAATTTTCCCCGCGGCGTCCTTTATAATCAGAACAGACGGAGGAAGCCGGCGTCGCCGCGCGGCTCGCCTCCGAAAATTGAAGAGAAGGAGCGTTTCCCGTATGAAGAAGATTCTCGCTGTTCTGCTTGCCCTGATTCTGGTGCTTGGCGTGACGGCCGCGTTCGCCGACGAAATGAAAAAGCCCGTCAAGGTAGGCGTTACCATCTACCAGTTCAACGACAACTTCATGACCCTCTACCGCACGGAGCTTCAGAAGTATCTGGAGGAGACCTACGGCGCGCAGGTCACCGTGGTGGACGGCAAGAACGACCAGACCGAGCAGACCAACCAGATCAACAGCTTTATCGCCGAGGGCGTGGACGTGCTGATTGTGAATCTGGTGCAGTCCACCGCCGCGGCCGCCGTGACCGAGCTGGCCAAGGAAGCGGGCATTCCCGTGATCTACATCAACCGCGAGCCCAGCGAGGACGACATGGCCATGTGGGAGGGCAAGATCTGCTACGTGGGCGCCGACGCCCGCCAGTCCGGCTCCTTCCAGGGGCGCATCGTCTATGAGTTCAACGACGCGCACGGCGACCTGAACGGCAACGGCGCGGTGGACTACGTGATGATCATGGGTGACCCGGAGAACGTGGACGCGCAGTACCGCACCGAGTTCTCCATCAAGTACCTGACCGACATGGACGTGAAGGTCAATAAGCTCTTCGAGCAGCGCGGCGACTGGATGCAGGAAAACGGCCAGCAGCTGGCTGCCACCGCGCTGGCGCAGTTCGGCAAGGAAATCGACGTAATCTTCTGCAACAACGACGCCATGGCGCTGGGTGCGTATCAGGCCATCAAGGAGGCCGGCCGCAAGGTCAACGAGGACATTCTGCTGCTGGGCGTGGACGCGCTGGACGAGTGCGTTGAAATGGTGCAGGAGGGCACGATGACCGGCACCGTGCTCAACGACCACGTTGGCCAGAGCCATTCCGCCGCCGACGTAGCCATCAAGGCCGCCATGGGCGAGACGCTGGATGCGTACTACTGGGTCGATTATCAGATGGTCAAGTAAGTCCCTTTTCGGCAGGGGGCGCGAAAGTGCCCCCTGTTTTCTCATAGCAGACGACGGACACAGGAAAGGAGGGCGCTCATGGCGCAGTACCGTCTGGAAATGAAGGGCGTCGTGAAGACGTTTCCCGGCGTCAAGGCGCTGGATCACGTGGATTTCAAATTGCGGCCGGGAACCGTGCACGCCCTGATGGGCGAGAACGGCGCGGGCAAATCCACGCTGATGAAATGCCTCTTCGGCATCTACAGGATGGACGAGGGCGAAATCTATTACGAGGGGAAAAAGGTCAATATCAAGGATCCGCTGATGGCGCTCAATCTGGGCATCGCCATGGTGCATCAGGAGCTGCAGCCCATTACCGAGCGCAGCGTGGCGGAAAACATCTTCGTGGGGCGCTATCCCATGAAAAAGCTGCTGGGCTTCATTCCCGTAGTGGATCATGAAAAAATGTACGTGCAGACGGAGGAGCTGCTTGGACGCGTGCGCATGCACTTCGACCCCCGGCAGAAGCTGGGCAGTCTGAGCGTGTCCCAGATGCAGTCGGTGGAAATCGCCAAAGCGGTATCCAACGAATGCCGCGTGCTGATTCTGGATGAGCCGACCTCCTCCCTGACCGAGCACGAGGTGGAGGCGCTGTTCCGCATTATCGCCGACCTCAAGGCCGACGGCGTGAGCGTCATCTACATCAGCCACAAGATGGAGGAAATTCTGCGCATCTCCGATGAGGTCACCATCATGCGCGACGGAAAATACATCGGCACATGGGACGCGAAGGAGCTGACCACCGACTCGATCATCACCCACATGGTGGGTCGAAAGCTGGATAACCTGTATCCGCCCCGGGCGTGCTATGCCACCGACGAGGTGGTCTTCGAGCTGGAGGACTTTACGTCCATCAACCCGCGCAGCTTCCGCGGCGCGTCCTTCCGGCTGCACAAGGGCGAAATTCTGGGTGTGGGCGGTCTGGTAGGCGCACAGCGCACGGAGCTGATGGAGGGCATTTTCGGCATTCGCGCGCATGAGCGCGGACGCGCGCTCTACAAGGGCGGCGAGGTGGCGATTAACCGCCCGAGGGACGCCATCACAAAGGGCATCGCGCTGCTGACGGAGGATCGCCGCGCCAGCGGCATTCTGGGCGTGCTGAGCGTCAGCGATAACGTGTCCGTGGCCAGTCTGGATCAGTATCTGAAATACCGCGTCATGCTGGACGACGGGAAAATCGAAAGGCTGGTGCAGGCCAACGTGAACCGGCTGTCCATCAAAACGCCGTCCTCTAAAACCCAGATTCAGTCCCTTTCCGGCGGCAATCAGCAGAAGGTGCTCATCGCCCGCTGGCTGGCCAACGACCCGGACGTGCTGATTCTGGACGAGCCCACCCGCGGCATCGACGTGGGCGCGAAATACGAAATCTACTGTATCATCGCGGAGCTGGCCAGGCAGGGCAAGGCCATCATCATGATTTCCTCCGAAATGGGCGAGCTGATCGGCATGTCGGATCGCATCATGGTGATGTGCGACGGACGCGTTACCGGCTTTGTGGAAAAGCCGGACGCCACACAGGAAAGAATCATGGCGCTGGCTACGCAATTTTCTGCATTGGAGGAAGCAATATGAAAAAATATGGCAAGCTGCTCACAAGGGTCGGCCTCGCCGTGCTGCTTGTGTCGCTGTTCCTGAGCCTGAGCTTGAGCGACGTGATCCGCCTCAATCCGCAGCTGGATGGGGTGTCTAAGCTCCGCCTCGTTTCCTCCGCGAAGGAAACGTATGTCGATCAGAAGGTTTCCGTGCTGATTCCGGAGGACGAGCTGCCCGAAGCGCCCGGCCCCACGGAGGCGGCGGAGGAATGGAGCGTTGACGGCCATACCGAGCTGGATCTCAACGGCGACGGCGAGTCGGACGGATTTCTGCTGACCTATGAAAGGTTCGCCGCGCTGGGCGGACAGTTCCTCAAGGACAAATACGGCGAGATTCGATTCGCCGAGGCCGAGGGTGTTCGCTACGCCCAAGGACGCGTCAACAATAAGGGCATCCTGTGGCATCAGCTGGGTCTTGCGTCGAAGGCGCTGTGCGCGCTCGCCGCCGCCTATCTGCCGCTGATGCTTCTGGGCGCCGCGCTGCTCGTGCTGGGGCTGGCGCTGAACACGCTTCGAGCGTGCGAGGAAGAAAAGCTCCGGCTGGGACAATATCTGTGGAATCGCTTCTCCCCCCGGAAGGTGCTGCATTTTCTCAGCGACCGCGCCATCATCGTAGGCATCCTGCTGATGGCCGCGCTGGTAAGCGTCTTCCGCCCGAATTTCCTCTCCGAGGCCAATTTCCGCAACCTGCTCTCCAACACGGCCGTGCGCTTCATCATTGCGCTGGGCGTGTCCGGCTGCCTGATCACCAAGGGCACCGACCTGAGCGCGGGCCGCGTGGCGGGCTTCGCCGCGTGCCTGTCGGCGATCTTCCTGCAGCGCGCCGGCGAATATTCGAACAAGTTCTACCCCGCGCTGGGCAACCTGCCCATCCCGCTGGTGCTGC
>CAVERI010000055.1:0-19047 GCA_963618055.1 bacterium
GGTCTGCGCTTCGCTATCCGTGAAGGCGGCCGCACGGTTGGTTCCGGCGTTGTTATCAAGATCCTCGACAAGTAATTGTCATCCGGCGGCGGGGGAGTAATCCCTCGCCGTTTTTTTGTGCGCAAATTTGAGCTTTTACCCGCGGACGAAATCGCTCCGGAGGCTTCGAGGAGACGTCGGCAAGGTGCAGAAGAGCAGGCCGCACAAATGTCTTGGAAGTGGTTGACAAGGAACGGGATGCGTGATACAATCACTTAAACGATTAAGAAAAGGAAAGGCTGAACAAAACGGTCATGGCGACGACCAAAACGACGATTCGGGATATTGCGGAACGAACCGGCTACTCGGTGGCGACGATCAGCAAGGCGCTCAATGGTCTGCCCGATATAGGGGAAGAAACGACGCGGCGCGTGCGCGAAATCGCCGAGGAAATGGGATACATCCCCAACAACCGCGCTCGTGCGCTGCGCACGAGCCGCAGTCACACGATTGGCCTTTTGTGGTTTTTGCGCGAGGAGAGCGTGTGGACGCACGAGCTGTTCGCGAGGATGGCGCGGGGGATTCAGTCCATTGTGGAGGCCGCCGGGTATGATCTCACGCCCATCAGCTGCAACAGTGCGCTGGAGGGGCGCTATCTGAGCTATTGCCGCTATCGAGGCTACGACGGTGTGATCATCATGAGCAGCGGCTATCGCGAGGAGGGGCTGACGGAGCTGATTCGAAGCGAAATTCCCGTGGTGACGATCGACTATACCTATCCGAGCTGCGGCTGCGTGATGGCGGATCAGCGAGAGAGTCTTTCTGCGCTGCTTACCTATGTATATGAGCTGGGACATCGGAAAATTGCCTATGTGTATTCGGACGCGGACAGCACCGTGGCGCTCGAACGTCTGAAGGCGTTTGACGAATGCGCGGCAAGGCTGGGGCTGGATATACCGCCGGAATACAGAAAACCGGCTGCGTTCCGAAACGAGGAAGCCAGCGCGAAGGCGACGCGGGCGCTGATCGCGCTTCCGAAGCGGCCTACGTGCATCCTGTATCCGGACGACCTTTCGGCCGTGGGCGGCATGCGCGCGCTGGCGGAGGCCGGACTGTCCATACCCGGGGATATGAGCGTCGTCGGCTATGACAACATTCCGCTTTCCGCCTATTTGCAGCCGCCGCTGACGACATACGATCAGGACGGCGACGAAATCGGGCGCAGCGCGGGGCGGCTGATTCTAAATGCCATTGAGAGGCCGCGCGGCGTGTCAGAACGCGTGACCGTGACCGGGCGCATGGTTGCGCGCGAATCCGTGGCCGATTTGCGCGCAAGGTAGCTCCAAGCGAGGCGGTATAGAGAAAGCGCTTTGCCGATGTGTTTCGAAGCCGCGGCAAATTTGCGCTTTCTTTTTAATTTTCAGGCAGAGGGCTTGAATGATTACATGAATTGTCATATGATAGAAGAAACGAAAATGGGAGAGAATTTGATGCGCATTGTTGTGCTGGACGGCTACGCGGCAAATCCGGGCGACATATCATGGGACGCGCTTCGCGCGCTGGGCAAAACGGCAATCTATGACCGCACGAGCGCCGCGGAAATCGTGACGCGCGCGCTGGGCGCGGACGCGGTGCTTACGAATAAATGCCCGATGACCGCGGAGACGATCGCGGCGCTGAAGGGGCTTAAATATATCGGCGTGCTGGCGACGGGGTATAATATCGTGGACGTGGCTGCGGCGAGGGCGGCCGGCGTGGCGGTTGCGAACGTGCCCGCCTATTCGACGCGCGCGGTGGCGCAGCACGTGTTCGCGCTGATGCTGGAAATCGCCTCGCGCGTGGGCATGCACGCGCGGTCGGTTGCCGAGGGCGAATGGACGCGTGCGAAGGATTTCTGCTTCTGGAACGCGCCGCTGACCGAGCTGGCCGGAAAGCGGCTGGGCATCGTGGGCTATGGCGCGATTGGCCGCGCCGTCGGCGAGATCGGACAGGCGTTCGGCATGACGGTGGATGCGTTTTCGCCGTCTCGCTGTGAAAAAAGCCGGCTTGACGAAATTTTCCGCACGGCGGACGTGCTGTCGCTCAACTGCCCGTTGAAGCCTGACACGGCGGAGATGATCAACCGAGGCACGCTTTCCATGATGAAGCGCGGCGCGTGGCTGATCAACACGGCGCGCGGCGGGCTGGTGAACGAGGCGGATGTGGCCGATGCGCTTTATGCGGGGCAGTTGGGCGCGTATGCCGCGGACGTGGTTTCGGTGGAGCCGATTCGCGCGGACAATCCGCTGCTGGGCGCGCCGAATACCATTCTTACGCCGCATATCGCGTGGGCGCCGTATGAGACGCGCGTGCGGCTGATAAATATCGCGGTGAACAATCTTTCCGCGTTTCTGGCGGGAACCATTTTGAACCGCGTGGACGTCTAATTCTAAAGAAGGGAATTTCCGGAAGGTTGGAATAACGCCCGGCCTTTCGACGGAGGATACATGGAAGACCTGTTTTCCGCGGGTGCGAAAACGCTCGCGCCGCTGGCCGACCGCATGCGGCCGCGCACGCTGGAAGAGTTTATCGGCCAGAAGCAGATTGTGGGCGAGGGAAAGCTTCTCAGGCGCGCCATCGAAGCCGACAGGCTGACCAGCTCCATCTTCTTCGGCCCGCCCGGAACCGGCAAAACGACGCTGGCAACCATCGTGGCCGAAACCTCCAAGGCGGCGTTCGAGAAGATGAATGCCGTCACCAGCGGGGTTTCGGAGGTGCGCGAGGTGCTTTCGCGCGCGGAGGATCGGCAGAAGCTGTACGGCAAGACGACCTATCTGCTGCTGGACGAGTGTCACCGCTGGTCAAAGGCGCAGTCGGACAGCATCCTGCCCGCCATTGAAAAGGGCATTGTGCGCTTCATCGGCTCCACCACGGAGAATCCCATGATCGCCATGACACCCGCTATCGTGAGCCGATGCCGCCTGTTCCGCTTTGAGCCGCTGACGGACGCGGACGTGATCAAGGCGCTTCGGCGCGCCTGCGCGGACGAGGAGCGCGGGTACGGCCATATGGGCGTGACGCTGGACGATGACGCGGCGGCGCTGATTGCGTCCGCGGCGAGCGGAGACGTGCGCTCAGCGCTGAACGCGCTGGAAATCGCGGTGCTTTCCACGCCGGTGGGACGCACGGGGCGGGTGCGCGTCACGCGCGAGGTGGCGGCGGATTCGGTGCAGCAGAAGCCGCTTCGAATGGACGAGAGCCTGTTTTACGACATGCTCAGCGCGTTCTGCAAGTCGCTTCGCGGGTCGGACGCGGACGCGGCGCTGGCATGGTTCGCAAGGCTGGATCACGCGGGCGTGGATCCGCGCATCATCGTGCGGCGGGTAATCGTGCATGCGTCCGAGGACGTGGGTATGGCTAATCCAAACGCCATGCTGGCCGCGGCCGCGGCGTGGCAGGCGCTGAACGCCGTCGGCATGCCGGAGGCGAGACTGCCAATCGCGCAGGCGATTATCGCCGTGTGCGAAAGCCCGAAATCCAATTCGGTGACCGTGGCGGTGGAGCGCGCGTTCGCCGATGTGGAAAAGGGCGGATTTGAGAGCGTTCCCGCGCATCTGCGCGATACGCACTACAAGGGCGCAGGACAACTGGGCAGCGGGGAAGGTTACCTGTATCCGCATGATTTTCCCGGGCATTATGTAAAGCAGACATATGCGCCCGCCGACGCGGCGGGTATGCCGTATTATCAGCCCTCTGATCAGGGCGGCGAGGTAGAAATCGCCCGCCAGAGGGCGGCGCGCGAAAGGGTCGGGCGCGAAAATCCGACCAGCGTAAGGGGAGCAGCGAATGACAAAAAAGAAGACTAACGGAAAAAAGACCGCCGCGGCCGGGAAACGGCGCGCGCAGAGCCGCCGTAGGGTTCAGGAGGAGTCATGCTGGTGGGCGCTGCCCGTGTCGTGCCTGATGATTTTGATTCTGGCGGTCACCGCGTTTTTAGCGGTGCATGAAATCAGCGAAAACCGTCGGTTCCGCGTCATGCGCGCGGCGGTTGAGAGCGACGGCTTCTATTCTGGCATCATCGTCGAGGGCTACGCGCTGACGGAGGTGACGCTGGAGACCGCGCTGAAGCACTGGGAGGAAAAGATTGAGCCTGCCTATGCCGACCGCACGGTGACGCTGACCTATAACGGGCAGACGTGGTCGAAGACCTGCCGCGAGCTGGGCTATTCCAGCAATTACCGCGAGGTGCTGGGCAATGCGTGGTCGCGCGCCCGCAGCGGCACCTTGGAGCAGCGCTATCGCTCGCTTCGGCAGATCGGCAGCGCGCAGGAGCGCTATGAGGTTACCCGCACGCTGTATGACGAGGATCAGCTTCGTGCGTGGACGGATGAAATCGCTTCCTCGCTGACGGTGGATCCGGTGAACGCGCAGGTGACGGGCTTCGACGTGGACACGCGCACGTTTACGTTCGCAACCTCCGCCGTGGGCTATTCCGTGGACGCGGACGAGCTGTACCAGCAGGCGAGCGCGGCGCTGAACGGCGGCGGTGCGACGGTGCAGGTGGCCGTGAGCACGGTAGAGCCGACGAAGGACTCGTCAGATGTGAATGGCAAATTCGGCATGATTACGCAGGCCGTAACCAATGCGTCCAGCTCATCGAGCAATCGTCTGACGAACCTGAGGCTGGCGTGCGCGGCCATCAACGGCTATTGCGTTCAGCCGGGCGAGACGTTCTCGTTCAACGAGGTCGTCGGCCAGCGCACGGCGAAGCGCGGCTACAAGAAGGCAACGGTGTATCAGTCCGGCGAGCTTGCCGAGGATATCGGCGGCGGCGTCTGTCAGGTGTCCACAACGCTTTGGAACGCGGCGATGAAGGCCAACTGCGAAATTGTGGAGCGCAGCGAGCATTCCCGCACGGTGTCCTATGTGGACAAGGGCAAGGACGCGACGGTCAGCTGGCCGGGGCAGGACATGAAATTTAAAAACACGTCGTCCTCGCCAATGTATCTGGTGTGCTATGTGAGCGACAACAAGCGCGTATATTGCGAGGTGTACGGCGAGCTGTTCCCGAACGGGCGCTACATCACCATCGAGGCGAAGACCACGCAGACGGTTCAGCCGGACGACCCGGTTTACACCTACAACCCGCTGCTTGGCTCCGGCCAGCAGGTTGTGGTCAGCGAGGCGCGCAAGGGCTACCGAGCCGAGGCGTACCGCGTGTATCACAACGCCGACGGCAGCGAGATCGAGCGCGTTTTGCTGTGCAAGTCCTATTACAAGCCGGCGCGCGCGCAGATTGAATACGGTTGATGAAAGAGGAACAGCATGACGCTTTCAGAGGTTTTGCGGGCGCACGCGGCGCGGTATCCCGAAATGCGGGAGGGCGATTTCCTGAAGCTGTGCTATCAGCACGCGCTGGGCTGCGGTCATCTGGTGAAGGACGAAGCCGAGGCTGTTCGGCGCATTCGCGCCGAGCGCGCGCCGGGCGAGGAGGGCGTGTCGTTTGAGCCCATCGGAAACGGGCTTGTGCGCATGCACCTGAAGGGAACGGACGCGCGGTTTGACGACGAAGCCGCCGCGCGGATGTTCATGTATACCGCCGATACGTTCCGTCCCGCGCCGAACGCGCTCGAAGACGCGCTGCAAACGCTGGCAGAAGCCTTCCCGACGGACGCCATGCGCGCCGCGATTGCCGAATACCGCGCGAAGGGCTGCCCGATGGTCAGCCACACGGAAGTGTATCGCCGCGCCTACGCACCGGCGTACCGCGTGGTTTCCGAGCGCTTCGCCCGGTATGCCGCCCTTTTCGAGGCGGCCGCGCGGCTTCCGGAGGGCGCGATTTTCGCCCTTGACGGCATGTGCGCGTCGGGAAAAACGTCGCTGGCGAACGCGCTGGGCTTTGTGCTTCGCGCGCCGGTGTTCCATATGGACGATTTCTTCCTGCCCGCGGAAAAGCGCACGAAGGAGCGGCTTTCGGAGGTGGGCGGCAACGTCGACCGCGAGCGATTCCGCGAAGAGGTGCTTGCGCCGCTGGCCGCGGGACAGACGGTGCATTACCGGCGGTTCGACTGCGGCGCGATGACCATCCTGCCGCCGGTCGAAATCAAGCCCGGAAGGCTCAACATCGTGGAGGGCGCGTATGCCTGCCATCCCGAACTGCGAACGTATTATGCGCGCACAGCCTGCCTGACCGTGCCGCAAGAGGAACAGCTTCGCCGCGTCCGCGCGCGCGACGGCGAGGAAATGCTGGAGCGCTTCCGCATGATGTGGATTCCGATGGAAAACCGATACCTCGAAGCGGACAGAATCCGCGAACAGGCGGATTTCGTATATTGAGCGCAAATGTCAAATATAAACCATAAGGTGGGAGATCACGGTACGAGTCATTCGACGTTACGAGCTTACGGATAGCGAATCGTTTTCTGGAAGGATGGAACGTCCCGGTGCAAAGTCAAGCGGAGAGACTTCAGGCTGCAATGGCCGGAGGGAAGCAAAAGGAATTGATCTATGTCACGGGCGATACTCACGGCGAGGTTTATCGCTTTGAAGAGCTGAAAAGAAAGTGTTCCCTGTCCAGACGGGATACGCTCATCGTCGTCGGGGACTTTGGCTGCGTTTCGGCATGGGAAGGCGCGACGAAGCGAAGCTGGACGCGCTGGTGGTGCTGCCGTACACCATTCTCTTTCTGGACGGCAACCATGAGTGTTTTCACGAGATATTTGCCTATCCCGAGGAGATGTGGAACGGCGGCAGAATTCGCCGTATCTGCACGAATGCGCTGCACCTGATGCGCGGGCAGGTCTTATGATCTGAACGGGCTGACCGTGTTCACCATGGGCGGCGGCGATTCCATCGACGTGATGTATCGTGTTCCCGGCAGAACGTGGTGGCCGGAGAAGATGCCGAGCGGCGCGGAATACGCTGAGGCATGGGAAAACCCGAAGCGGCATGGCAACAAAGTCGACGTAATCATC
This sequence comes from bacterium, assembly GCA_963618055.1. Lineage (GTDB taxonomy): Bacteria > Bacillota > Clostridia > Christensenellales > Aristaeellaceae > SFHK01. The sequence goes on from CAVERI010000055.1 coordinate 6,933, forward strand.
GGTCACGCCGTCCCAGAGCAGGCTATGCAGCTGTTCACGGAAACCGGTGTAATCGAGAAACCGCTTTCCGCAGGAAATGAAGCTCAATCTGTTTCTGGAGCTAAAGGAAATTCGCTATCTGGAAATTCGCTATCTGTAAGATCGTAACGTCGAATGACTCGTACCATGAGCTCGCACCTCATGGCCATCCGCACGTCTTAAAAGAAGGCGGGCTCCATCCGTCCGAAAACAATCGTCTTTTGAACGGATGGAGATCCGTTTGCGCCGCTTTAATTTTTCTGATTCCGGCACTCCAGCATCCCGTCTTCGCGAACGTTCAAAGGAATGAACACAGGGCGCTCCTTCGGCGTCTGATTCGGACTGTGCAGTGTCAGATAAAGCCCGCCGTCCACGGCGCGGAAAATCATCCCATGCCCGCCGTCTTTCAGGAACAGCGGATCGATCTGGGAGAAATGCCCGTCAATATCCCCCGTATCCGAAATGGCTACGCCTTGGGCGTACCCCTGCTCTGAAAAGCCCGACCACAGGCACAGCAGCCGCCCATCCTTCAGCCGCCAGAGGAACGGCCCGTCGGTCACGTATCCCGTTACGCCGCTGGAGTGATGTACGGTATGACTCCATGGCGCTTCAGAGGCGCGGAACAGGAGCGAAGGACTGCCCGCAGGCGCTTTCAGGTCATTCGTCAGCCGCATGGCGCATATTTCTCCGTCTCCCGCCTGCACCCATTCATGGCAGAAAACGATATAAGGAATCCTGTCGGGACTCACATAAAACGTGCCGTCCAAACATTCCCAGCTTTCTGGCGTGACGGGGCCGTCAGACCATGGCGCAAAAGGTCCGCAAGGGGATTCCGCCCGCAGGATGGCGGTCCCCCGCCGCCTGCTTTCATTTTTGAAGCTGGCAAACATATAGTACGCGCCCTGCCAGCGGTGCACCTCCGGCGCCCAGTAGTTCCTGTCCGCCCAGAATGTGCCGTCATTTTGGAAGCACGCAAACGGCCCCTCCCAGGAATTCAGATTGCAGCTTCTGTACACGTCGAAGCCGTCCGCCTTTCCCCAGCATGTGGGGCCGCGCGTGCCGTAAAGATAATAGGTTCCGTCTTCCACCAGCACAAATGGATCCCGAATGTTGATCTGTTCCGTGGTCATCATGGTGTTTTCTCCCTGTTCGCGTTTTTTTCCATATCGTGTCCGCGGCGGTACTGAAGCGGCGTTTCGCCCGTTACCTGCTTAAAGCGGCGGATGAAGCTGCCGGAATCATAATACCCCACCTGAATGCTGATATCCCGAATAGTCATATCCGTGTTGGCCAGCAGATCTTTGGCGTGTTCCACCCGCAGCAGCGTCAGATATTCCAGCGGGGACATTCCCTTTCTTTCCTTGAAGGAGAGGCTGAACCGGGTAGTTGACAGTTCAAAGGAATCGGCGATGGCCGTCATGGAGATTTCCGGATTATTAAAATGCTCCTTCATATAGCGCACTACCTGATCGATTTCGTCTTCCGCTTGCACCTTCTCTTCAACCTTTTCCACGCTGCTGAGCAGAAAGTCACACAGCTTGCGCAGCATATCGTCCAAATCGTCGATGGACTGGCAGGACGACAGCGAGAAAATATCGTAGAATTCGCGAGCGTTTGCGCCGCTGGACATCTCCGAAGCATGCGTTTGCGCCAGGGTGTTGATCACGTCGTTATAAATCATCCGGAAAACGAAAGGCGACATATGGGTGTTTTTCAGGAAGAACAGCAGATCGTCGATCCGCGCGTCCAGCAGTTCCCGGCTGCCCAATGCCAGCGCCTGACTGATTGAGGTAGTGAGCTTTTGTGCATGCGGCAGAATATCGGTCACGTTGGAAGAAATATCGCTGTAATACAGCGTGTTATGAACGCCCATGACAAAACGGTTGTCATAGGCGGCCGCCGCCTCCAGGTATACGCTCGGCGCATCCTCAAAATCCGTATGCACGGCGGAAATAGCCGTAATGCAGCGTCCGCCCGCGGCCTCCCCCTCTGCGCGAATCAGCTCCGCCAGGGAGAACAGGGTATCCTGATCGCCAAAGAAAACCAGATACATCTGCGCCTTGAGTGCCATCAGCTCTACCCCCGTGCCGGAATAGCCCGACAATCCGTCGAAGGGCGGCTGGTTCAGTTCGAATGGGTGGTCGCTGCCATACGCGCCGCTGCACAGAATCACAGCGTAGTAAGGCTGGGCAATTTCCAGCCCCACCGCTTTCCCACCGGCTATCACTTCCTCCCGGGAAGAAAAGCGGCCTTTGATAAACTGAAGAACAAAATCATGCCGCTGCATGGGCAAGGCGTGCTCCAAGCGGGTCGCCAATTCCATATTCCGGGTAGTCAACTGGCGGATGCCGGAGGAAATCTGCTGGATTTCATCCGTTCTGGCCTCTTTCCCGTCCGCAGGAAGCAGACCGGTCAACGACTGAATCGGCTCCGCATGCCGTCGGGCCATCCAGAGCGCCAGAATCAAACACAGTGCAAAAAACAGCGGCAGAATCGACAGGTTGCTGAATATTTCCTGCCATACGGCCGCGTTAATATCTGCGTTTCGCAGTACGGTGGCATAGGACAGACCCCAATTTCTGTCTGTCAGCGAAATCAGCGTCCAGTTTTCCCCTTGCCAGTTTAAAATGCTGGTTTCTTCTGTTTCGGCAGGCATATGCTCTTCCCACGAGAAGGGCATATCCTCGCAGCAGGCCAGCACCCTCCCATCCTGGAAAATATAGGTGTTGGTATTGTTGTCGATCGCGTCGGAAAACAGGCTTTGATATACGCTGTCCTTGATCAGGAACAGAAGCAGTCCCTTGCTGGTGCCGGGATTTGCTCCCAGCGGAATCAGAAAGGTGACTGCCCGGGTATCGTCCATCAGGTTGGATACCAGCTGCTGGGATGGCAGAATCGTCAGCCTGTCCGTGCTTCGGATGGTTGCCGCGAGCTGTTCCGCAGTGACATACTCATAGGAAAGCATCTGCGCAAACATTGAGACAGTCATAGATGAGGAAGAGGAGTAGATCCGCTCGTCGCCGGAAAAATAGAGATAGACCTGATCGCTGAAGGTGTTGGTGGACGTATAGGGGATTAGCTGCAGCTGGAGATCATACGCCTTCCATGGCTCCAAATCGTAGCGGAACGGTTCGATATGCGGGCTCAGCCCGATCTGCTCCGCCGTGTTCAGCATGGTGAAAATATAGCTTTCGTGCTGGCTGGCGATGCGAGTCAGCCGGTTGATATGGCTGTCGATCAGGTTTTGCCGGGAGTGACGGCTGGTGTTCACATAAAGATAACCCACAATACTGAAAAACAGCGTCAGCACAATAACCGTATAGGACAGCGCATACCGAATAAAGACGGAAGTGTTCCCAATCTTCTTCACAGGCTCATTTCTCTCCTTGCCAGCGATCATACGTGCGCTGGTAGATTTCCTTGTATTCCTCGCTTCCTGCTTCTCTGAGCTTTTGCAGGAAGGACACGCCGCCTTCCTCCGTAACGCCTTGCGTAACCATGTCCACGATTTCCGCGTCAACGATGGATTTCAGCTTCGTTTTCAACCTGGCTGCTCTGGCTTTTTCCTCTGCTGTTCTGGGAATCACGGTGGTCAACAGTTTGAAACAGTTTTCCTCCAACACGTCCGCCTGCTCGTATATCGCGCAGTATTCTGCTTTCTCATGCCGGTGCGCGGCCGGCACGTATACGGACGCGTAATATTCCGCCGGAGCGAAAAACTGCCCGCAAATCACCGGCACAATCTGATACAGCTCATTGCTTTTCGGTACATAGCTGACCTCATAGCGTCCGTCGTCCCGCCGTATCAACGTGTCTCCCAGTTTTCCATTCTGGGATATCAGCATATTCTCCGTTTCAAATTGGGCGTCCAGCCAGCGCAAGCTGCTTTCGATGTCCCTGTTGTCCGCAGTCAATGCCGCGCCAAATTCGACGGTATCCATATTCCTTGGCAGCCTTGCCCGCGTTCCTTCCGCATACACGGGAATCAGGAGCTCGTATGCGGCGGCAATTTCCGAATTCAGCGCGGTGTTTTGAAGGCGCCAGTAGCTGAAGAACCCAACGTTTCCTTCGTTCATCTTGGCCGCCCAGATATTACTGCCCTGGCTGATAAAATCAATATCCAGCAGCTCTTCCTCATACATCTGGTGCAGCCATTCCAACGTCGCAAAGAAAGCGTCCTCCTCCGGCGCGAAGCAGACCTTCCCCTGTTCGTTCAGATAAACATATTCCTCGTTCAGTGGCAGGCCAAAGAAGGAAAAGAGATTATAAATCCCGGTGTTATTATCGTCAAAGGTAAATTCCATGGGAATCTCGTCCTGCAGCCCGTTGCCGTTTGGATCGTCGTCCCGGAAATGTCGAAGAACGTCTGAAAGCTGATCCACCGTTTGCGGCTCCTCCAGCCCCAACTTCTCCAGCCAGAGCCGGTTGATAAAGAAATGACCGTTTGTGTTAACGCCCTGAGATATGAGAAAGCCCAGCTGATACATGTGTCCGTCTGAAGCAGTCAGCTGCTCCCGAAGTTCGCTGTTTTCCAGCCGCGCCGCATAATTGGGCATCAGCCCCTGTTGGATGTATTCATCCAGTGGAACAAGTAAATGGCGGGATACGCCGTATTCCTCCACGTCCAGCGAACCGCGCAGGATCATATCCGGCAAATTCCCTTTCGCGAAGGTCAGGCTGACCGAGCTGTCCCACTCCGAATGCTTTACCTCGTCAAAATCCACGTGAACGCTGGTCTGGGCTTCGATTTGCTGGTAAAACCACATGTTGCTGAAGTCCACCGCAACATTTTCGATTTCATACTGTAAAGCAGTAAGGGAAACGGCGGGCGCAGACGCCTGCGTATCCGTTTCCCTTGCCGCGCAGCCAGATAAAAGCAAAACAGCGGCAAACGCAACGCAAAACCAACTTCGACGACGGTTCATATATTCTCCTTCAAAGGATTTCTTCGTTGACGGGTAAAAAAAGCTGTGGAAACACAGACATTTTTTCGAATAATCCTGAAAAAACGAGCGCCGCCACCTGAGTTTACCTCAAAGGCGGCGCTCGGCGGTTCTATGACGCAATTATAGCATCTTTCGCCGCGGAAGACAAGTATTTACTTGGCCAGATAAGCGTCGTAAGCGTTCTGATACAGCTCGATGTAGCGTTCCACGCCGATCGCCTTGGCCTGCTCCTGGAACTCGTTCCAGCTTTCGTCGGTCACGCCGTTGCGCACGAAGTCGGAGAAGGATTCTTCGACCAGCTTCTGCAGCTCGGTGTAGATATCGGCGGCTTCCGTAGATTCTTCGTTGCTCAGCTTGCTCAGATCGCGCAGATACTGGAAGCTCTTGTATTCCAGCACGCCTTCTTCAGCGTACCACTTGCTGTCCTCATAGCGTTCCACGCGATGGGGCGCCATCTGGTAAATCGAGGTGTAGTAATCGCCGGGGGCGAAGAACTGACCCATGGTGACGGGCACGAACTGATACAGGCCGTTATCGGCGGGGATATCGATTACTTCGTACTTGCCTTCGTCGTTGAGCACAATCTGCTCGCCGACTTTGCCGTTGAGAGCAACCATCATGGTTTCGGTTTCCAGCTGCGCGTCAATCCATTTCAGCGCGGCCACGGGATCCTTGCAGTTGCTGGTCAGGTAAGCGCCGACGCCCGGCACTTCAAGAATCTGGGAAACGGCGGCCTTATAGCCATTGGCTACGGGCGGCAGGATCGACTTGAAGTTTTCGACGTTTTCCGCACTGATGGCGGTGTTGATCAGGCGCAGATAGCAGAAGTAACCCACTTCGCCGTTGTTGACCTTGTTAGCCCACAGGTTGCTGTCCTGAGTCAGGGATTCAGGATCCATCAGTTCTTCCTCGTAGAGGGTGTGCAGCCATTCTACGCAGGCACGCCAGCCATCCTGCGCAGCAGTGAACTGAACCTGATCGTTCTCGTCAATGAAGTAGTAGTAGGTGTTCTCCGGCACGCCGAAGGAAGCAAACTGGTTCCAGATGGTTTCCGGACCGAACTGCGTATAGGAAGCGGAGAAGGGCCAAGTAATACCGTCCTCCTTCATCGCGCGGAGCATGGAGGTCGTTTCTTCGATGGTCTTGGGCGCTTCAAGGCCCAGCTTTTCCAGCTCTTTCTGGTTGACATACCAGGTGCCGGTATGGTTCACGTTCTGAGCCATCAGGTAGCCGATAAAATAGGTATGGCCGTCAGAGGCGGGGATGGAATCGCCCGCGTTGTTGAGGTTCAGGCGGCTGATGTAGTTGGGCATGATTTCTTCCGTCAGATATTCGTCCAGCGGCAGCAGCAGCCCCTGCGTCACGCCGTATTCTTCCACGTCCACGCTATTGCGCAGAATCATATCGGGCATCTGCTCGGGCGCGGCGAACATCAGGTTCATGTTGGTGGACCAATCTGCATCCTTCACCATGGTAAAGGTCACATGGGTATTGGTTTTCTCTTCCAGTTCATGGAAGAACCAGAGGTTGTTAAAGTCGGTGTTCTGGTTTTCCAGCGCATACTGGAAAGCAGTGAGTTCCACCTTGTCCTCCGCCAGCGCCGTTCCGACGCTCAGCAGCAGACAAACCGTCAGCAGCAGGGAAACGAGTTTCTTCATTTGGAGTACCTCCTTTTTTATTCAGGGCGCAAGCGCCCACGGGTAACAAATTAACCTTTCAGGGAACCGATCATCACGCCTTTGACGAAGTATTTCTGCATGAACACATACAGCAGCACCGCGGGAATGGTGGATACTACAATGCAGCAGTATTTGGCGACCTCTGCCTTGCGCAGTGCCTCCTGCAGTCCGCCCAGATTGTCCGCGTAAGCGGCAAAGAAGGTGTCTGAAGAACCAGTGGAAGTAAGCGAAGCGAGTATCTCGCGAAGCACCAGCTGCAGAGGATACATCTTCCGATCCCGGAGCATGACTAAGCCTGTGAAATAATCGTTCCATCGAGCCACGCCGTAATAGACCGAAAGCACGGCGATGATGGTACCGGACAGCGGCAACACGCAGCGGAAGAAATAAGTGAAATGATTCGCGCCGTCCATTACCGCCGCTTCATACAGTTCGTTCGGGATGCTGGTCTGAATATAGGTGCGGGCCACCATCAGATTCCAGACGGATACCAGATTCATCAGAATCATTACGGCGCGCGTGTTATACAGTCCCAGATCCCTCACATTCAGGAAAATAGGAATCAGGCCGCCGGAAAAAAACATGGTGAAGGTGATCATCAGGTTCACAAGCTTTTTGCCTGCAAACCGGCGGGACAGCGCATACGCGGCCGCCAGGGAGACCATTACGCTCAAAGCCGAACCGACCAGCGTATAGTAAACCGAATTCGCGTAGCTTCCCCACAGTTCCGAATACTGGAACACGGCTTCATAACCCATGAGGGAAAAATCCACCGGCCATAAAAGCACTTCGGCCTGCAAAACGGCGTCCGGGTTGGATACCGAAGCGATCAGAATCAGCCAGAGAGGATACAGGACGATAAACAGTACAAGTATCCAGAAGACCAGATTGAGCGCGTTGAATACTCGATCCTTTCCGGTTTCGCGAATCCGCGTGCTATTCTTTTTCTTCAGTGTTACGTCCATTTTTCTCCCTCCTTCATCAGAATAGACTGATCTCGCTCATCATGCTGGAAACGGTGTTAACCAGCATGATGATGACGAAATTGATCACGTTCAGGCACAGACCAATGGCCGAGGCGTAAGAATACTGCGCCTTACTGGCCGAAATACCGACGCTGTACACATATACGCCCAGAATATCCGATTTGATCATGTTGCCGCTCGTCTGCAGGAGCAGCGCTTTATCCGTGTTGGAGGACAGAAGCGAACCGCAGTTGAGGATCAGCATCATTACCGCGATGGGAAACAGGTGCGGAATATCAATGTGCTTGATTTTATCCCAGCGGGTAGCACCGTCGATGGTGGCCGCTTCATATAGCTGCGGGTCGATGCTTGTCAGCGTAGCAATATAAAGGATGGTGTTCCAGCCCGCGTTCTGCCAGATTTCAGAGCCGATAAACAGCGGCCTGAACCAGCCGGGCTCCATAATGAAATAAATGCTTTTCCTGCCGACAGCGGTGATCAGGTGGTTCACGATGCCGTTGATCGGGGAAAAGAACAGGTAAATCATGCCGGCCAGAACAACAGTCGAAATAAAATGAGGGATGTAAATCGCCGTCTGGGCAAAACCCTTAAAGCGTTTACAGTTCAGCTGGTTCAGCAGAATCGCCAGCAGGATGGGAATGGGAAAGCCGAAAATAAGCCCGTACAGATTCAGAAGGAAAGTATTGGCGAACATCCGGCCGCAATAATAGCTGCTGAAAAATTTTTCAAAAAATTTGAGACCTACCCATTTGCTGCCGGTGATGCCGAAGGCTGCTTTGTAGTCGCGGAACGCGATCTGCACCCCGTACATGGGGAAGTAACAGAATACAATGAAAAACGCCAACGCGGGAAGCAGCAGCACCCACAGCTGCCAATCCCGGCGAAACGTCGTCGCTGTCCGATAGCCCAAGCTGCGCTCATTCTTCTCTCCTGCGGCGGAAATATTCATGGCGGAGAAGCCTCCTTTTTTCTTTTTGTCTTTACACGTTATATTTGCCCTGCCGAATTTATTCAATTATAGCACATCCGGCATACAAAATGGAAGAGGCGAAATTTTTGCACATCTCCCATTTTCCCAGTATTTCCCTTGTTTTTTGATATGCAGAAATTTCGTACCTATGCAAACCGAAGGAAATTTGATAAAATCGGAACTGAAAACTAAGCGATTGGATGGGATGGAATATGCTATATGAAACCGGCGTATCCTTTCGCGCGGAGGACGACGTCCTCCAGCGCGTATACGACGCCGCCGAATCCAAATGCCGCGGCAATCTCCAATCCTTCAACGGCCGTACGGTGCTGGTCGAGGGAGGCGGCTATGAAAAAATCTGGCTGGAAACCCAGCCCATGGGCGGAGAAATGTACGCGCTGCGGAATCTCGAAGCGGCCAGAAACAACTGCTCACTGTTTATGGAACACCAGCGCGCGGATGGGAGACTGCCCGGTTCCATTCAGTGCGTAGACGGTCGGGTGGAACCGCAGTTCAACAAGTATCAGGGATTTTGCTTCCCCTTTCCGGCGCTGAACCTTTACTATTTATTAGGGAGAGATTCGGATTGGCTTCTTCGCCTGAAGGAAACCCTGATTCGTTTCGACGCCTGTTTGTGGAAAACCCGCAGTCTGGATAACAGCGGGCTGCTGTATTCCTTCTGCGCGTACGACACGGGCGAAGACCTCGCTCTGCGCTATGGCGACGCTCCCTGCTGGTGGGAAAGCGACGAAGCGCCGCAGGGGTATCAGGTAGTACCCTTGGCCTCCATGGACGTAACCAGCTGGAGCTGCGCCAGCCGGTATACTCTGGCCGCCGTTTGCCGGATTCAGGGACGGCTGGACGAGGCGGCGGAATGGGAGAAAAAGGGAAACGCTGTTGCGGCGGCGCTGAAGCGGCGTTTATGGGATGAACAGCGCGGAGCGCTGTACGATCGGGACAAAAACGGCAAAACGATCGATATTCTGTGTCACAACACCCTGCGCTGCATGTACTGGGGCAGCATATCCCAGAACATGGCAAATCGTTTTGTGAGGGAGCACCTGCTCAATCCCGCAGAATTCTGGACACCCTTTCCCCTGCCAAGCGTGGCGGCCGACGATCCCGCTTTCCGCAACGCGCCGGAAAACAATTGGAGCGGCCAATCGGAAGGCCTTACCTATCAGCGCGCCATCCTCGCTTTGGAAAACTACGGCTACGACCGCCTCGTGACCCGGCTGGGCGAAAAGCTGATTGCCGCCGTCGCCGAAAACGGCTGCCGCTTCACGCAGCAGTTTGATCCCTTTACGGGCAAGCCCTCTCTGGTACACGCAGTAACCCATCAGCCCATAGCGGCGGATAGCGGGGAGCCGATTCAAGACGCATACGGCCCTACCCTACTCGCCTGTCTGGAATACGTCGCCCATCGGTTTGGCGTCCGCCCGTACCTGGGACAGGTGTGGTTCAGCCTGGGCTGCGGAAAGGCCTATGAATACGACGCGGCGTTTTATGGCCGCCGCTACGCCGTCCGCAGTGACGGGAAGCAGGCCGAAATTCAGGTGGACGGAAAAAGTATGGGACGTTGGGACTGCGGCGTGAGAGTGATTGCCGACGAGTCAGGTGCAATTTTGCGTTCTGTGAGAATTGATTAAACAAAAAAGGACGTCGGAAGGAGAAAAACAATGCAGACTGTAAAAGTGCGTCTAAATGGTGCGGGCGGTTTGGCGATGCCTGAAAGAGTGCTCAAAACCGTATATGCCTCCGGAATGGACTTTGAGCCGGACGAGCGCCGTATGCGCCTGACGCCGGACGGTACCATTGAATTGCAGGTGACTAAGCAGCCCTACATGATTCATGCAAAAATTCAGGTGCCCCTATACGGGCAGCTGTGGGTAATGGCGGATAATATGGGCGAAGGCTATCAAACCGATTTCGTAGATTTTATCACCGAAGCTATCCGGACATACATCGCTTGGGCGCGTCGTTTCTCGGAGAATATCACGCTGTCGGTCGCAACGCAGGCGCACATGGACGCGGCCGTTGAATTCGAGCATCTTGCCAACCGCGGAATGGACACGCCGGATAACCGGCTCTACGCCCTGTCTCACGCGCTGTACGCGGCAGAAGGGGCGTTGGTAGAAATGTCCCGTCATAACCTTACGCCGCGCAGCGATCTGCTGCTGGGCTGTAATTTCACGCGGTTCACGTCGCCTTCAGCGCGGTACGCCAAGTTTTTTGCCAATGCGTTCGATTTTGCAACCCTGCCTTTTTATCCCGGGAAGACGGCGCCAAAGCAGGGGCAATATGATTATTCCTACGTCGAACGCGCCCTTTCTTTTCTGACTGAAAAGGGGATTACGCCCAAGGGCCATCCTCTTTTCTTTGGTCACAAAGAGGTCAATCCTGGCTGGATGTTCGGGCTGAGTTATCCTGAACTGCGCCGCGAAGCGGCCGCCATTGCCCGGCACCATGTTGAGCGCTATAAGGGCGTTATCAATATCTGGGACTCCATGAACGAAGCGCATGATTGGGCCAACTGCTTTGAGCTCAATCAGGAGCAGCTGATCGATTTGACTCGCGCTACCACGGACGCTCTGCGGGAAGCCAATGATAAGGCAACATCCATTGTGAACGTATGCCTGCCATTTGCCGAGTATGTGGCAGGACGGTATAATTGCTACGGCGCGCTTCCGGAGCACCTGCGTTCCCCACTGCGCTACTTCCGTGATATTCTGGAAGCGGGCGTGGACTTTGACGTAGTGGGTCTTCAACTATACTTCCCCAATCGTGATATGGTGGCGGTTTCCCGGCTACTGGACGTCTATGCGTCGCTTGGAAAGCCGATCCACATTACAGAAATGGGTGTGAACGGCGGTTTCCGGGTTAAAGAAAACGCCGGCAGCAGCTGGTCTCAGCTGGATATGTCGGATGGCACATGGCATGGAGGCTGGAACGAACATACGCAGGCGGATTGGATGGAGCAATTTTACACCATCGCGGCAGCTCGAAAAGATATTCAGGCGCTGACATGGTGGGATTTCATCGAACCAAGCTTTTCCGGCAACGGTGCTTTCCTGTATGAAGATGAAAATCCCCGAGAAATCTTCTTCCGTCTTCTGGCGCTCAAACCTCAGCTGATCCCAAAATAACGCTGAAAAGAGCAAATCGCGCGAAATAACCGTTTCCTCCAAGCGGCGCATAGCGTCGCTCCAGTCTGCCAAACGATGGGGCTGTTGCACAAGTTGACTTTGTGTAGCTACGCAAGAATTTAACAGAAAAGAGTCGGCTAATCCAAAGGGAAAAGCCGGCTCTTTCGTTGAATTATAAACGTATGCAAAACATTCAATAGTTGCAGTATATCCGGATTGTAAATGGCTGTCAACCGTTGCCTTTAGGAATGCTCTCCGAACAGCCAGCCCATGACGCTTTCTTCATGGGCAAACGCCTGTCCGCCGGAATGCTGATCGCGGAAGCCGCGCTCGGTGAAGAACTCCGCGGGCTTTACGTCCAGTACGATCA
>CAVERI010000056.1:0-18847 GCA_963618055.1 bacterium
TTAACGAAAGGCAGATTCCCGGCGCGCCGGGCAGGCAGGGCGAAAATCTGGGAAATGATAAAACTCCGTCAATTTCCGAAACCGTCGTTGACATCTTTACGGCGGCTAACTATACTATTTCTTGGAACCGTATAAGCGGTGGAGTCTGTCATGAAAGCGAACGCTTTCATTTATCACGGTTCCGCGCAAGCCTGACAGATTCCTCTCATTCAACGTACACGGGAGGAAGCATACCATGAGGAAAACCAAAATCATCTGCACGATCGGCCCGGCCTGCTCGGATGAAGAAACCATCCGCCGGATGTGTCTGGCCGGAATGAACGTCGCCCGTCTCAACTTTTCGCACGGCACGCACGAGGATCACCTGAAAAACATCCAAACCATCCGCAGGGTACGCGAAGAGCTGCATATGCCTATCGCCATCATGCTGGACACAAAGGGCCCCGAATATCGCATCGGCCAGTTTGAAAACGGCCGCATCGAGCTAAAAGAGGGCGCGGCCTTCACGCTGACCACCGAGAAAATCGTCGGCAACGAGGAGCGCGTGTCGGTGAGCTATCCCGGCCTGTGCGCCGAGCTGAAGCCCGGCAACCGCGTGCTGATCAACAACGGCCTGATCGAGCTTCAGGTGGAGGACACGAACCCCACAGAAACGCGCTGCCGCGTCGTTGTCGGCGGCACGCTGAGCAACCTGAAGAGCATGAGCTTTCCCGGCCGCCTGTTCAATCAGGATTACCTGAGCGAGCAGGACAAGTCCGACATCCTGTTTGGCGCGGAAAACGACGTAGACTTTATCGCCTGCTCGTTCGTCTCCCGCCGGGAGGATCTGGTGAGCGTGCGCGAGTTTCTGGCCGCTCACGGCATTCACGACATCGATTTGATCGCGAAAATCGAAAACCGCTCGGGCGTAAACAACATTGAGGACATCTGCACGGCCTGCGACGGCATCATGGTCGCGCGCGGCGATCTGGGCGTGGAAATTCCGTTTGAGGAGCTGCCCGCCATTCAGAAGAAGCTGATCACCAAGTGCCGCCTGCTCGGCAAGCGCGTCATCACCGCAACCGAGATGCTGGAATCGATGATCAGCAACATTCGCCCCACCCGCGCGGAGATTTCGGACGTCGCCAACGCCGTGTACGACGGCACCAGCGCCATCATGCTCTCCGGCGAGACCGCCGCCGGCAAATACCCCGTGCTGGCCGTGGAAACGATGTCGCGCATCGCCGTAGAAACGGAAAAGCACGTCGCCTATTCGGTTATGTTCCAGAAATCCGAGTTCCGCATTCACAACGTGGTGGACGCCATTTCCCACGCCGTGTGCGGCATGTCCATCGACATCGGCGCGAAGCTGATCGTGGTCAGCTCGCTGTCCGGCAAGACGGTGCGCATGGTCTCCCGCTTCCGCTCGCCCGCGGACATTCTGGGCATCACCACAAACGAAAAGACGTGGCGCAAGCTGGCGCTTTCGTGGGGCGTAACCCCCGCGCTCAGCGAACAGTACGACTCCACGGACGTGCTGTTCTTCAGCGCCAAAAACCTCGCGCGCCAAATGTTCAACCTGCAAAAGGGCGATCGCCTCGTCATCACCGGCGGCCTGACCAACGGCACCAGCGGCAACACCAACATGCTGAAGGCGGAGGTCATCTAACCGCCTCATCCTTCCTTATACTGCGAGGGGCTGATGCCTCTCGCTCTTTTATACGCGCGGCGGAAGGAATCGGAATTGGTATAGCCCACGCGCGCGGCAATTTCATCGATGGTGAGCTTGCGTTCACCCAGCAGCCGCTCGGCCTGCCGGATGCGCACCTGCTCCAGATAGGCGGAGAAGGTCGTGCCCAGCTGCTTTTTGAAGATCGTGGACAGGTAGCTGCCGGTCACGCCGAAGTGCAGTGCCAGAGCGGCCAGAGACAGGTCGTAGCGGGCGTAGTTTTCATCGATATAGGCGCGCACGCTGTCCGCGAACAGCTGGGATTTCTGCGTGCTCCGGTCGCGCGCTTCCTCGCACGCCTCCGCGAGCCGCGCCGTCAGCCACTCAAAAAACTCGCCCTCCGTGCGGTGCAGAAGGTCGCCGGGCAGCGCGTCGGCGGGCGTTTCGCAGCCCGGCATGCGCGCCAGCACGCCAATCAGGCGGCAGAACAGATACTGCCGCTGAAAGTCCGTCAGGCGGTTTTCGACAAAGTTTCGGTTGTGGATCTCGTCCAGCAGCCTTGTAACGCCCGCGAGGTCACCGGTCGACGTGCAGTTTTCCAGCTTCTGCGCCTCGTCCTTGGACAGCACGCGGCTGATGGCGATTTCGCCGGGATTGTCCTCCGCCAGCTGAAGCCATTCGTCGTGCGCGGACACGCCCAGCAGCCGGCGTGCGGCGCGGAACGAATCCGCCACGCATTCCAGCCGGTCACACCGCGTGCCCACGCAGATTTCGGGTTCGCCGCCGCACAGCGTCTGAAGCCCCTCATATACCCCGGCGAAGTAGGCGTTCAGATCGGTTTCGCCGTCCTCGTCCTCGAAAAACAGGCAGTCGACGACGCACAGGCTGTCAAACGTCAGAAATACCAGATGATCGCGGAAGCGTTCGAGGATTTCCAGCGTCATGGCACGCGCAGCTTCTGTTTCCGCTTCCTCGCCCAGCCGAATCGCCACCCCGGCGAAATGACTGCCGTGAATGGGCAGGTCGGCGTGGCGCAGCATGTCCTCCAGCGTGTACGCGTCGGCGGCGCGGCCGTGAATCAGCCGGTTCACGCAGCCGTTGCGCAGGTGCCCGGCCTGCTCCTCCAGCCGCTTTTCCAGAAGGCGGTTGCTTCGTTCCATGCGCAGGAACGCCTCGGACACCATCTTCAGGCCGTGCCCGTCCGCGTCCGTTTCCGCCACGCGCTGAGCGATGGGCCACAGCGGGCGGAAGCTCAGCGCCAGAAGCACAAGCAGCACGACGAGTCCGCCGATGACCATCCACACGAACGCCGACAGGATGCCGCGAATGGACTCCCGCGCCTCGGCGCGCACAGCGCTCTGCGGCGCGAAGATCAGCATGCGCACGCCGTAGTGCGCCAGATCGGCTGCGGAGCACAGATAGGTGCTTTCGTTCAGCTTCAGCGTCTGCACGCGCTCGGAGGCAGCGGGCACGCGGCCGTCCAGCACGCGGGCAATCTCGGCGCCGCCCCCGCTCACCGCGAGAATTGTGCCTTTCGCGTCCGTGATCATGGCGCACCCGCCCTCCTCCAGCAGTGACACGGACAGCTGCTGAAGCAGCCGGTCGGGCTTCAGCCGGAAGACGGCGCGCGCGTTCGGAACGCCGATCAGCTGGCTGGCCAGCGGAATGGCGTACTGAATTTCGGAATTATGGCTCCACGAGGCGTGAATCGAATTCGCGCTGCCATCGAGCACCTCGCGCTTCCAGTCGGCAAAGGACTGATCGGGATCGAGGGCGAAATGCGCGTCGTAGTATTTTTCAATGCCAATATAGCCCTGCTTGGGCGCGAGAATCACATCGGCGCCGGGCAGGTACACAAAGTAGCCGCTGATGATGCCGCTGCTGTCGCTGATCAGGGGCAGATCCTCAATGGTCTTATAGATGCCGATGGTCAGATTGCCGCGCTCGCGGGCGGTGTTGCCCATCAGCGTTTGCAGCTCCTTCTGCTCGTACAGCGTTTCGGTGAAGCTCTCAATCGTCGAAAACGTGTTGCTCAACACGATTGCGGAGTTCTCAAACACCAGCCGGTTGCGCTCCACCAGCCGCTCCACGGTCATCTCCGTCGCCCAGAAATAGGCCGCGCAGCACACGCCGCCAAAGAACAGCACCAGCACAAGATAAAACAGAAGCACCCTTGAGAACACGCGGCTGGCCGCCATGCGGCGAACGGAAAGCTTCACTACGGACTCCCCCATGCATTCAGAATCGCCTTCTATTATACCATTCTCTCCGAAACAGAACAAGTTTCACAGGCCGTGTTCTCCCGATTTTCCTAAATTATGTCGGTATTTGATGAATTGTCGGACGAAAAAGCGGCTTTTTCGGCGGTTCTGTCGGCTGGAAAAAGAATCGGCGGTTGCCTCGGGCGGCGTTTTGTAGTAGCATAAGCACATGCGAAAGGATGTGACGGCCGTGACCGGCAAGGTACTCACGGAGGGGAGGAAGCCCCTTTTCAGGCGCGTGTGGCAGAACCGGGCGCTGTATCTGATGCTGATACTGCCCCTGACGGTTCTGATTCTGTTCCGCTACGTGCCGATGTACGGCATACAGATCGCGTTCAAGGACTACATGCCGTCGGATCGAATCTCGGAAAGCCCGTGGGTCGGGCTGCGGTTTATCAGCCGTTTTATCTCCAACTATAAATTCCTCACCATCATGAAAAACACGCTCGTGCTGGGCGCGTATGGCATTGCGACGTTCCCCTGTGCGCTGCTTCTGGCGCTGTCGGTGCATTACCTGACCAGCAGCGCGTTTCGGAAGCTCGTGCAGACGGTTTCCTACCTTCCGCACTTCATCACCACCGTCGTCATGTGCTCGATTATTCTTCAGATGTTCGACGCGCGCACCGGCCTGTTCAACGCCATCATGCAGCTGTTCGGCGTTCCGGCGCGCAACTACATGGGCATTGAGAGCGCGTTCAAGCACATTTACGTGTGGACGAACGTGTGGCAGGGCGTGGGCTATTCCTCCATTATCTATATCGCCTCTCTGCGCAGCGTGTCCGTGGAGCTGCACGAGGCCGCGCTGATCGACGGCGCCACGCTCGTTCAGCGCATCCGCCACGTGGACATCCCCTCGCTTCTGCCCACCGTGTGCGTGCTTCTGATCATGAGCTGCGGAAGCCTTTTGAGCGTCGGCTATGAGAAGGTCTACCTGCTTCAGAACAGCATGAACCTGAACGCGTCCGAGGTCATCAATACCTATGTATATAAGCAGGGTCTGACCAGCACGCTTCCGCAGTATTCCTCGGCGACGGCCATCGGCCTGTTTGTCGCCATCGTCAATCTGATTCTGCTGGCTACGGTAAACGGCATCACGGGCCGCCTTTCCGGCAGCTCGCTGTGGTAAGGGAGGATAAGGCAACGTGCGTCTTCAACATAAGAATCACATCCGCCCCTGCGCGCAGGACTGCGCGTTCTACAGCGTCAACACGCTTTTGATGATTCTGTTCACGCTGATCATCGCCTATCCGCTGCTGTTCGTCATCTTCGCGTCGTTTGACGGCGGCACGGGCACGCTGTCGGTCAACATCTGGCCGTCCAAATGGTCGGACGCCGGATACCGCGCGGTGTTCGAGTACGAGCCCGTGTGGATCGGCTATCGAAATTCTCTTTTGTACACCGCCGCCGGCGCGCTGTTCGGGCTGATCTTCTGCGTGTGCGCGGCCTATCCGCTTGCGCAGCCGAATCTGGACGGCCGGAACCTGTTCATGGGTCTGTTCGTCTTCACCATGTACTTCGGCGGCGGCCTGATTCCCACCTACCTGACGATTCGCTCCTATGGACTTCTGGACAGCCCGCTGGCGGTAATCGTGCCCGCGTCGGTTTCGGCGTACAACATGATCATCATGCGCACGTACTTCTCCACGCAGATTCCCCGCGAGCTGCGCGAGGCCGCCCAGCTGGACGGCTGCGCCGAAATGCGGTATCTGGTGCGCATCGTGCTGCCGCTGTCGGTGCCGATTCTGGCGGTTGTGGGTCTGTATTACGCCGTGGGCATGTGGAACAGCTACTTTGACGCGATGGTCTACCTGAGCTCGCGCAGCAAGATGCCGCTGACCGTGTTTCTGCGGGAAATCCTCATTCTCAACGAATCCGCAGATATGGCCAGCAGCATGGACGTGGAAACAATGATCACCATGCAGGAGCGCCAGCGCGTGATGAAGTATTCGCTGATCGTCGTTTCCTCCGTGCCCATGTTCATCCTGTACCCATTCGTGCAGAAGTATTTCGTTCAGGGAATCATGATCGGCTCCGTAAAGGGCTGACCGTTTGGAAACCCGTTCCCTTTCCCGACTCACTTTCCCGACTTTCTCACCCGACTGACCCGACGACCACCCTGCGAAAGGAAGAAGAGCATGAAAAAGCTGACCATTCTTTTGCTGGCGCTTCTGCTGGCGCTGACCGTGAACGCCTCCGCGCTTACGGTTTCCGACGAAAACGTGTTCCCCATCGTGGACGAGCCCTACGAGCTGACCATCTGGGTCGTTCCCGGCGCAACGATCGAGGACATGGAAACCAACCAAACCACGCTGTGGTATGAAGAAAAGACCGGCGTGCACGTGAACTGGATTCAGATTACCGGTGACGCGACCACCAAGTTTAATCTCTCCATCTCCAGCGGCGAATACCCGGACATCTATTCCACTGGCTTCTCCACCGAAACCGTATCCCAGTACAGTCAGGCTGGCATCCTGCTTCCGCTGGACGACCTGATTGAGGAATACGGCTACAACATCAAGGCCGCGTTCGCCGCACAGCCCGAAATCAAGGAAAATATCACCGCGCCGGACGGCCACATCTACACGCTCTTCCGCACCGACCCCGCCACCTACGTGCTGGTAAGCAACAAGCTGTACGTGAACCACGACTGGCTGACCCAGTATGAGGAAGCCACCGGCAGCGGCGAGCCGCAGACGTGGGAAGAGCTGGAGGAGATGCTGATCTACTGGCGTGACAATGACATGAACGGCAACGGCGACCCGTCCGACGAAATCCCCATGATGGGCACCCTCGGAACCGGCGGCGGCGACTTCACCGTGTATCTGATGAACGCCTTCCAGCCCACGCCGAGCCAGAACTCCCTGCTGGCCGACGAGGACGGCAACGTTTCCATGACCGCCATCACCGACGAATACCGCGAGGGCCTGCGCTGGATTCATCACCTCTTTGAGGAAGGCCTGATTGCCGAGGAAACCTTCATTCAGGACAACACGCAGCTTCAGTCCGTCGTAAACAAGAACGACCCCAAGGAGCGCGTCGTCGGCGCATACGGCGGCTTCTGGGCAGGCGTTACCGTCTCCCCGGCACTGATGGACAACTGCTATGACGTGTACGACGTGCTGGCGCCCGTGGAGGGCCCGAACGGCCTGCGCGTCGCGACCACCGATGGTCACCTGCCGCTGTACCTCTTCGGCGCGATCACCAAGGACTGCGAGCGCCCCGACATTGCCATGAAGTGGCTGGATTTCTGGTTCTCCAACGAGGGCATGGTCATGATCGACTACGGCATTGAGGGCGTGAACTGGGAATGGCGCGACGAGCCCGCCATCAACGGCAGCGTGCCGTCCCGCTGCTTCCTCACCAGCCGCAACGTGCTTCAGAACACCTCATGGTACGTGGGCGTCGTGCCCTACTACCGCACCGAGGAATCCCTGTTCGGCCGCACGCCGACCGACCACGTGCCCTACCTGTACAAGGGCGCCGTCGCCTATGAGGACTACTACTACCTGACGGGCTTCCCGCAGTTTGCGTGGTGCGATGACATGGACAAGATCTCCGAGTTCAATGAGCTGAAGACCCAGATGAACGACTACATCGAGCAGGCGAAGATTCAGTTCATCACCGGCACGATGGATCTGGACGCCGACTGGGACGCCTACCTTGCCCAGATCAACAATATCGGGCTGGAGCGCTACCTCGAGCTGGCGGAAATCGTGAATTTCGGCTGATTTCCTCAAAACTCCATCCTTGCGGAGCCGTCCGACCGGGCGACTCCGCTGCTGACTATAAGGAGGTTGAAACACACATGATGACGACGGAGACGATTCGCATTCAGGGCGAGGAAAGCTATGACGCAGTGGTGTGCGGCGGCGGCACGGCGGGCTTCTGCGCGGCGGTCGCGGCGGCGCGCGAGGGCGCGAAAACCTGCGTGCTGGAGCGCTTCGGCGCGCTGGGCGGCACGATGACCGTGGGCGGCGTAAGCGCCCCGGCGCTGTTCCACGCGCACGGAAAGCAGATTATCGCCGGCATCGGCTGGGAGCTGATGACCACGCTCGCGAAGAACGGCTTCGCGCAGCTGCCGCCCGCTCCGTTCAGCCTGCGTCACCCGCAGATGGCGGTGGAGCTGAACGCGTTCGAGGCCGAGGTGGAAATGAACCGCATGGCCGAAAGGGCGGGCGTGCATCTCTGCTACCATCAGCCGGTGGTATACGTGTGCGCCGAGGGCGGCCACGTCTCCTCCGTGCTGATTTCCACCCAGAAGGGACTCAAGCGCATCCGTGGCAAGGTGTTCATCGACTGCTCCGGCGACGGCAGCGTGTGCGCAATGGCGGGCGCGGAATACGAGCTGTCGGACGAGCTTCAGCCCGCCAGCCTGAACAGCGTTTTCATGAACCTGCACGAGGCGGAAAAGGACGACGCGGCCATCAAACGCGCCTACGATCAGAGCCTTGAAAGCGGCGACATGCAGACGCATGACATCTGGGGCAAGAGCATCGGCGGTCTTACGACCGGTCGCGGCCGCGGCCGGGGCACATCGCTGGACGAATGCTACGCCGTCAATCCCGGCAGCAACCTGAACCACGTGTATCCCTTCAACGGCGCGGACGAGGAAAGCCGCACCCGCGGCGAAATCGACGGCCGCGAATCCATTGCCCGCACGGTGAAATTCGTGCGCGAGCATGTGCCGGGCTGCGAGCACGCCTATGTGGCGAGCGTCAGCCCGATGGTGACGGCGCGCGAGTCGCGGCGCATCGTGGGCAACGCCTATGTGACGGCGGATGACTACGTGAACGGCGTGTGCCCGCCCGACTCCGTGTGCTATTCCTTCTACCCGGTGGACGTGCACCGCGGCACCGAGGACAAGCCGCTGGACAACGTGTTTCTGAGCGAAGGCCGCGTGCCGGGCATCCCGCTGGGCGCGCTGATCGCCCGCGGCTTCGACAATCTGATGATGGCGGGTCGAATCGCCTCCGGCGACCGCCGGGCGCAGAGCGCGTACCGCGTGCAGGCCTCCTGCATGGCCATGGGCGAAGCGGCAGGCACGGCGGCGGCAACAGCGGCGAAGCAGGGCGTGAGCGTGAATGAAATCGACGTGGACGCGCTTCGCCGCAGGCTGCACGACAACGGCATGCTCGTGCCGGGCATCGACGACGTGCGGTAACGCGGAACACGAGCGCGCCCTCCTGAAATCGTGACAAAAATTCGAATCCGTAAAAACTTTTTTGAGAGCGGCAGGAAAAGTTAACACCGGCGTCGAATAGAAAGGTGAAAGAGTGAAAGGAGGTCGTTTCCCATGGCGCACGCAGATTCGGGCAACGGCGGAAATTCAACTTTTACCAATAAAGGAGGAACGCTCAATGAAAATCAAGCATTATGGAAGATTTATGGAGGTCTCTGACAGCCTTCGCGAATATACCGAGAAAAAGCTCGCCAAGCTGGACTGGTTCTTTGATCCCGACGCCGAGGGTCAGGTGAAGTACACGCAGGAAAAGGGCGGCAGGGACATCGTTGAAATCACCATCAGCCACAGGGGCTTTCTGTTCCGCGCCGAGGAATCGACGAACGACATGTATGCCAGCGTAGACAAGGCGGTGGACAAGCTCTCCCGCCAGATTCGCCGTCATCGCACGAAGCTGGACAAGCGCGTGCACGTATCCATGCCAGAGCCCGCGCCGGAGGCCGAAATCGAAGAGGCGCACGAGGAGGAGCGCAAGGTCGTGCGCGTGAAGCGCTTCAGCATGAAGCCCATGAGCGTGGAAGACGCCATGATGCAGATGGAGCTGCTGGGTCACAATTTCTACCTGTTCGACAATGCCGAAACGGGTCATGTGTGCGTGCTGTACGTTCGTCAGGACGGCGACTACGGCCTGCTGGAAACCGAAAACTGATTTTTTATCGCGGGAGCGGCGTTTTTTCGCCGTTCCCGTTTTTTAAGAAAACGGAGGTTTGAGTGATGGAAACACAATTCACCGCGCGCCTGTTTGACGAGCTGGAGGCGCTGTATCCCGATTCAAACGCCGCCGAGGGCGCGCTGCATTATCGCGTCGCCGGGGCGAACGGCACGACCGCGGGCGTGCATATCCTCATGACCGGCTTAACGCCGGGCATTCCCGTGTCAATCGAGGTGGAGGGGCCGCACACGGCGTTCCGCCTGAGCGAGCTTCTGCCGGTTCCGGTGGAGGTGAACACCGGCGCGAAGCAGCGCAGCGCCTATCTGCATGACGACGTGAACGAAACCATCCTCCGCAGGGCGCCGTTCTACATCTACGAGGTGCTGAAGCCGATCTATAACGTGCTCATGCCCACGGGCGTGTCCGCGGCGGCGGCGTTCAAAACCCTCATTGAATACACGCGCGAATACGCGGAGGAGGAATGGAAGCTGACCGTCTCCCACGCCGGGCAGACGCAGACGCTCTCCCTCACCGTGGCCAAGTACCCCGCCGTCGTTCCGAAGGCCGGGCGCGACACGCACAAATACGTCAACTGGATCAGCTGCGCGAATATCGCCCGCATGCATCATGTGGAGATGGATTCGGACGCGTACTTCGCGCTTCTGAACCGCTACCTGCGCGCGGCGGTGTATTCGCGCCAGAACATCATGAAC
The DNA here is from genome assembly GCA_963618055.1 of bacterium. Lineage (GTDB taxonomy): Bacteria > Bacillota > Clostridia > Christensenellales > Aristaeellaceae > SFHK01. Next base: position 10,514 of record CAVERI010000056.1, read on the forward strand.
TTAGCGCCGGGCATGTTCTTCTCCCTGAAGAATGGCGTGGTGAAGCTGGACGAGAAGCGGCTGGATCGGTACATCGAGGCCGGAAAGCGCGCCGGAATCGCGTACTTTAACGGCATGGCGTTCTGTGGCCGCGCCGAGGGGCAGGGAGACAACGACGAGTTTTACAATTCCCTGCCGCACGATGCGTTCACGTCCCCCGATCAGGTGGCGGCGACGTTCCGAAAGGTCGCCTTCGACAAGTTTGACAACGGCACGAACGTGCGCGTGACGCTGGGCGGCGCGCTCGTCACCAGCCCCGAGGGGCAGCGCATCCTGTCCGTGCAGGCGCGGCTGCTGTATGCCTATCTAAAGAAGAGGGGACTGACCGACTGCTGGGAGCAGTGCGTGATGGACGAGCCGAACGACGCGCTCGCGCCGCAGTACCGAATCGCCTCCGAAATCGTGCACAAAGAAATGCCCGGCATTCCCACGCTGGAGCCGGTGCTGCCCACGCACGCGCTGGACGGCGCGGTGGACATCTGGTGCCCGACGAACGAGACCTACGAAAACGACCGCGAATACTACGACGCGCGCGTCGCGGCGGGCGACAGGCTGTACGTCTACACCTGCCTGACCCCCGGCGGGCGCTATATGAACCGCATGCTGGACATGCAGCGCCTGCGCCAGACCTATCTCGGCTGGATGCCCGCCATCTATCCGAACGTGAGCGGCTACCTGCACTGGGGCTACAACCAGTACCCGCCCTGCATCGATCCCTATGGCCGCAGCGCATGCATGTTCTCGGAGCAGGAAATGGAGTTCCACCCCAAGCGCGCGCTGTTCCTGCCCGCGGGCGACTATTGCATCATCTACCCCGGCTGCGAAGGCCCCCGCGTCAGCACCCGCAGCGAAGCCCAGCGCATCGGTCTTGAAGACCTGTGCCTGCTCGAAAAGCTGCCCACCCAGAAGCGTGCCGATCTCGCGCGCAAGCTCGTGCGCGGCTACGCGGACTACGATCTGGATATTGCCAAGTACCGCGCGGTCAAGGAAGAGCTGCTTCGCGCCCAGTAATTCAGTTAAACATATAACGCCAGCGCCCGGAGAAGCAGCATTCCCCGGGCGCTGAACGTTTTTATGAACCGGCTTCCCGCGCGTAATGGTAGGTAATCCCCAGCGGCCCAGTGCTTGTGACGAGCTTCACCTCGTCACCGACCTGAAGAGTGCTGTAAAACTCCCTCCCCACCTTGACACGCTTTTCGCCTCCCTCCGTGTTTAATGTCAGTATGTACCGCGTTGGCGACTTGCCGCCCCGGCTCACATACATATTCACAATCGGAACCACGGTTTCCACGCGATCTCTGCCGTCATCTAACACCCAGTTGAGATGAACGGACGCGGCGAGCGCATAAAGCAGCGCAATGCACGCCAGCGCGCCCGCCATCCAGCGCCTTGGAGCTCCGCTGCCGCGCGTAATCAACAGTGCGAGCAGCGCAAATAACGCGGCAATTACGCCCGTCGGCACAAGCAGCTGAAGCCAATTGTCCAGATCGAAGTCCAGAAGCATTCTCAGAACCAGCGCGATATTCGGAAGAATCACCGCATCCATAAAAAGCGTCTGATCTGCGTTTTTGTTGCCGGTGACTCCGGCGCGCATCCGATAAAAATACAGCAGGAAGGAAACCGGCGGCAGAATCAGGTTTGCCACGCACAGCACCCGATAATTGATTCCAACAAACAGCCACAAAAGTTGACAGGCAATGCTGGCAGCCAGCACTCCCTTGCGTGCCCGGTCATACTTCCGAAGAATCTTCCTTGCTTCCTCCGTGTACGTCCGCCACTGCTTCGTACTGACGCCCGGCGAGAAAAATTTTTTAGAAGCCGAAGCCTTTTTCGGCGTCTTCCCCGTCTTCCACTCCACGGGAATCCCCGCGAACACCTTCGCGAGCTGCGCGTCCGCCTTGGCTCCGTCTCCGGAGACCAGCTCGCACCACGGCATGGGACGGCCGTTGCGCCGACGGATGCGAACATAATCCCCGTCCGTGCCCATACGCCGCTGAACGTCGGCAATGTCGGCCACGTTCAGGATGAAGTTTCCCTTCGCGGGCGCGTAATCGGCGGCGGACTTCAGAAGCGGCTTTGCGCTGGCTTCGTCCGTGATGGCAATGACGCGCGCGACGTAAATCTGCTCTCCCTCGCGCAGGTACTGGCTGATCCACAGCCCGCTGCGCAGCAGAAGCTCGCCGGTCTCTTCCTTCGGCTTCGCCGCGTGCAGCTTCACGCGCCTGCGCGGACGTTCGGGCGCGCCCTTCCTCCATTTGGAGAAAAGCGCCTGAATCCCTCCCGGCGTGGAAAGCACTGCCGGTGCGCCGATGGCGAAGAGCAGTCCAGAGATGGTAATCAGCCCGCCGACTGGCTGCTTCAGCGCCTGATTGGCGTACATCATGGCCAGCCCCACGCCGCTGCACGCGCCGCAGGCGAAGCCGCGCCAGCCAGATAAGATGCCGATCAGCCCGCCGAAGACGCATGCCGCGAACACGCCCGCGAGCAGCATGCGCACGCCCGGCGGCATTTCCGGCTTGTACACGAACACCAAAAGCAGCACGCCCGCCGCCATCACGCCAAGCCCCGCGAGCAGTCTGCGAACGAATCCGCGCGTCATAATTCTCCCTCCCATCCTTCCGCTTCCATTCTACACGCAAACCGCTTTCCCCGCAAGGCATGCGCGCGCAATTCCGCGCAAAGCGCGCCAAACCGTCGCATTTCAAAGCCAAACGCCCGGGGAACGAATTCCTCGGGCGTCTGGCATAAGAAGTTGGGACGAGATCAGCCCTTGACGGCGCCGATCATAACGCCCTTCACGAAGTACTTCTGCAGGAAGGGGTACACGCACAGCACGGGCACGGTGGTGAGCACGATGGCCGCGTACTTGATGGACTCGGCAAATTCGTTCACCTGATCGTTTTCCGCCGCGGCGGCGTTCAGGATGTTGGAGTTGGCAATCAGCACGGCGCGCAGCACGTTCTGAATGGGCAGCTTCTCGTTATCCTGCAGGTAGATGGACGCGTTAAACCACGCGTTCCAGTGACCCACGCCGTAGTACAGCAGCAGCACGGCGATGGTGGGCATGATCAGCGGCAGGATGATGCGGAACACGATCACCAGATCGTTCGCGCCGTCGATGTACGCGGATTCCTGAAGGCTGTCCGGCACGGCCTCAATGGCGGTGCGGCAGATGATGGAATTGTACACGCTCATCGCGCCGGGCAGAATCAGCGCCCACAGCGAGTTATACAGACCCAGCGAGCGGATGTTCAGCCAGCCGGGAATCATGCCGCCGCTGAAGAACATGGTGAACATGATGATGAACAGCACGGGCTTTTTGAGCAGCACGTTCTTGGAGGCCAGGAAGTAGCCGCAGAACAGCGTCAGCGCGATATTGATCGGCAGCGAAACCGCCAGAACGATCAGGATGTTCTTGTAGCCGCTCAGAAGCAGCGGGTGGGAAAACGCCAGCTTGTAGGAGCCGACCGTGAAGCCCACGGGATAGAACACCGCGCCGGGATGCGCGACCAAATACGTGTTCTTGGTAAACGACGCGCAGATGACAAAGTACATGGGATACAGCGTCACCAGACACAGGAGCAGCATGATGATCACGTTGATCGTATCAAAAATGTAGTCTCCGGTGCTGCGCTTCATCAGGATGCCGGTTGCTTTTTTCTTCGTAGTTGCCATGCTTTGCGCCTCCCATCAGAACAAGCCGGATTCGGTCGTCTTGCGGCTCAGCCAGTTGGTGAACACAAGGAACACGATGTTCACCACGGTGTTAAACAGACTGACAGCCGTAGACAGCGAATACTGCTGCTGCACCAGACCCACGCGGTACGTGTAGGTGGAGAATACGTCGGCCACGTTGTAGGTGTTTTCCGTATAGAGCAGAAGCACCTTTTCGTAGCCTACGTTCAGGATGCTGCCCATGCGCAGCACGAACAGAATCATGATCGTGGGCAGGATGCCGGGAATGGTGATGTGCAGCATCTGCTGGAAGCGGTTCGCGCCGTCGATGCGGGCAGCCTCGTACTGCTCCTGATCGATGCCGGACAGCGCGGCCAGATAAATGATGGAGTTCCAGCCGATGCTCTGCCAGATGCCGGAGATCACGTAAATCGGTCTGAACGCGTTGGGGTCGATGAGCAGGTTACGGCGTGTGCCGCCGAAAAACTCGATGATCTGGGAGAACAGGCCGTTTTCCTGACAATAAATCTTTATGATGGAGCAGGTGACCACCAGCGAAATGAAGTACGGCATGTAGGTGATCGTCTGCACGGTTCTCTTGAACTTATCGTTCTGAATCTCGTTCAGAAGCAGCGCGAGGATGATCGGCGCGGGGAAGCCAAACACGATGGACAGCGCCGAAATGGTGAACGTGTTGGTCAGCAATCGCCAGAAATAGATGTTTTTGAAGAAGTTGTCAAACCACATGAGACCGACATAGTCGCTGCCGGTGATGCCGCGGGTCGGCTTGTAATTGTTAAACGCGATGATCAGGCCGTACATCGGCTTATAGCAGAACAGCGCCAGATACACAAGCACGGGCAGAATCAGCAGGTACTTGTATTTATTCATCTTCCAGTCGCGGGAAATCTTATGGCTCAGGGTCATTTCCCTCTTTTTCATTCCGATAGTCATGGAAGAACCCCACCTTTATTTCGAGTATGAGCTTCGTCGATTTGAAAACGCGGGAGGACGTGCGGACGCACGTTCCCCCGCATTTCCTTTCTCCGTTGTCAGGCAAGAACGCCTGCGCCGGAGGCGCGAACGTTAACGCTCGAGGTAGCGATCATAGCAGGCCTGACGGATTTCCAGCACGCGCTCGGCGTTGTACTGGGTCTCGTAGGCAGCCAGATAGCTCTCCCACACGCTGTCGTCGTTGATGTCCTGAACGCCGGTCACGAAGTTGGCAAAGCTCTCGGAGGAGTAGGTGCCAAGGTTCGCGGCAATCAGCGCCAGCTCATCGGACTCCGCCACGGTGAAGGTCGTGCCGCTCGGCCACTTCCAGCCGGAGGAAACAGAGGCGGGCACGGAGTAGAACCACAGGTCGTTCGCGTCGATGGCAACCTGGCTGTTCTTCAGGTACAGAAGGTTGGTGGCCTGAATGCAGCTCGAGCCCCACGTCGCGCCGTTGTACTTGGTCATCGGGTCGGTGTCGGTGTCCTCGGTCACCAGCGCGGTGAACGCGGGCTTGCCGTTCTCATCGTAGTCCCAGGATACGCCCTTGGTGCCGTAGTTCCAGTAGAGGAAGCCTTCCTGCGTGTAGGCGTAGTCCAGCGCCTGCAGACAGAGCTTCATGGTGTCTTCGTCCGCGCACTTGGTCACGACGCCGGTATACGTGCCGATACCCTGACCGCCGAAGATGCAGCTGATGTTGCCTTCGTCATCCGTCGGATACGGGGCGGCGACCCACTGCTCGGTGCTGCCGGCCGCGGCGGCTTCCTTCATCCAGTTGTTCAGCTGACCCATGGAGGTCATGGAGATGCCGCACTCGCCGTTGTGAATCTTCGCCTTGATGGAGGTGTCGTCCAGAGAGAAGTTGTCCTGATCGAACAGACCCTCGTCAAACAGCTGCTTGAGCCACGCGACATAGGTGCGCCAGTTTTCGTCCATCTGCGCAATGCCCACTTCGCCGTCCTTGACGTAGTAGGCCAGGCTGCTGGTGCCATATGCGCCGAAGGCGCCCTCCAGACCGCCCTCCTTGAAGCGGCTCCACGCGAAGGAGAACTTCGCGCCGTACTTCTCGTTGAACACGCGGATGACGTTTTCAAACTCGGAGATCGTCTCCGGGATTTCGAGGCCGCACTCGTCCAGCCAGTCCTTGCGGACGACGGGGCCGCGGTAGGAGTCGTTCCAGCCGCCGTCCTCGCGGAAGAAGCCGAACGCATAGTACTGACCATCATCCGTCTTCATCGCCTTGTCATAGGCGGGGTTGGACTGCAGGAAGGCGTAGTACGCGGGCGCGTACTCCTCCAGATAGGGGGTCAGATCCCAGATGATGCCCTCGTCCAGATACTGGGACGCGGAATCCATGAAATAGCAAATCATGATGTCCGGCAGGTTGGTGGGATCGGCCATCAGGGTGTTGGTGTACACGCCGCCATCGGTGCCCGTGGTCGGGAACATCCACTCAATATTGATACCGAGCTCGCGAATCAGGCCGGTGTGGAAGGGTGATTCCTTCCAGTCCGCGAACTTTTCATGCGGGTTAAGACTGCCCTGCGCATACCACGTAATGGTCTTGTCGGTCTCGATGGGATAGGTATCCGCACCGGACAGCAGCTCCAGCGCGAACGCGGGAACCATCGACAGAGCCAGGCAGAGCACGAGCACTGCCACGAGGAGTTTCTTCATGATTTGTGCCTCCCTACTGAATTTTGCTGACGGTGAATCGTAAAATTCACTCGTCGTTACCGCATAATCATAAACCATAACTCCCGGTTTGTCAATACATATACGCAAAATTGTGTATATTTCTCTCAGTCATTCTTTCCGAACGTATAGTTTCGTATAGTTATCGCACATTTTCGTAAACTCGCGCTCCAAAAAGCAAGCCCAGCCGCGAAAACAACCTTCGCGGTCGGGCAAACCTTATGGAATCAAATGAATTTCTGGTTTCCCTGCTCCACGCGCCACTTCACCGCGCCGCGCGGAATCCGAAGCGCCCGCGCGATCTCGTCATAGGACATATCCAGCGCGTACCTCATTACCAGCGGCAGCCGGTATTTCTCCGGCAGCGCGTCGATAAGCATGCGCAGTTCCACGTCCGGCGGCTCCTCCGCCGCATACACGTCCTTCAGCTCGCACGACGCGTGCGCCCGGCCGCGGCGCAGAAGCGTGCGGGATTCGTTGATCACGATGCGCGTGAGCCACGTTTCAAAATACGCGTCGCTGCGAAGCCCCGGCGCGTGCTTCCATGCCTTCAGAAGCGCTTCCGACACGGCGTCCTCCGCGTCGGCATGGCTGCGCAGGATGGATACCGCCACGCGGTACAGCCGCGCCTGACACGCCCGCACCCGCTCGCTGAATTCCTCCACTGGCAAACGCTTCACCCCTTCTTTCGCATTTTGCAAATCGCGATTGCACTCATTAGATGCCCGCCCGCGCCATATCGGCTGTGCGCGCGCGAAACTTAACAAAAAAGGAAGAGCCTCGCTCTTCCCTGTCCTTCTACGCCTTCAGAAGCGTCATAAACCCAATCAGCACAAACAGAAACCCGAAATTGAACGCCGAGAACTCCGCGAGATACCGCCCCGCCTTCCCGGGATTGTGCTTCACGTATTCCCGGAAGGTGATCAGGCTCGCCAGCGACGCAATCAGCGTGCCCACGCCGCCGACGTTCACGCCCACCAGCAGGTCGGCGTAATTTTGCGTGAACTGGGAAAGCAGAATCGCCGAGGGCACATTGCTGATGCACTGGCACGAAAGCGCGCTGAACACCAGCGTGTTTCTCGCGAGCAGCCCGGAGAAAAAATCGCGTACCGCGCCGATGCGCGCCATGTTGCCCGCGAAAATAAAGAAAAACACAAACGTGAGCAGGAGCGGATAGTCCACCATGCGAAGCGCCTTCCTGTCCGCGAAAAGCAGCGCAATGGGAATCACGATCAGCCCGATCCAGTACGGAACGCCGCGGAACACGATGGCAATCGCCAGCGCGAACAGCGCCAGATACAGCGCCGTGCGCTTCGGACTCAGCCGAAGCCGCTCATCCGCCAGCGCCAGCGGCTCCGGCTTCACGAAAATCAGACAGCAGACCGTGATCAGCAAAACCGACAGCGCGAACGGCGGCGCCATGATGCGCATGAATTCCCCGTTTGGAATTTCGAATTTCGTGTACAGATACAGGTTCTGCGGATTTCCGAACGGCGTAAGCATGCCGCCCAGATTCGCCGCGATGTTCTGCATCACAAACGTAAACGCCATATACTTCTGCTTGCCCGTCGTCGTGAGCACAAAATACCCAAGCGGCAGGAAGGTCAACAGCGCCATATCGTTGGCAATCAGCATCGAGCCGATAAAGGTGATGTACACCAGCGCCAGTACGCTCATGCGCGCGTTTTTGAAAAGCTGCACAATCCTGCGCGCCAGCATGTAAAAGAAGTTGATGTTCTTCAGCGCGCACACCACGGCCAGCACGCAGAACAGGCACGTGAGCGTCTTCACATCGAAATACCCCAGATACGCCCGATCCACCGGCACGATCACGCTCGTGATTCCCGCCGCCAGAAGCGCGATCACCATCACCGCGTTCCGGCTCGCGAACGCCCAAAGCGCCCGCCCGAACGCTTCCGCCGCATGCCGATT
>CAVERI010000057.1:0-18230 GCA_963618055.1 bacterium
CCGTCGCAGTAGTCGTCGCGCATCAGCTTCGCCTTGCCGTCCACCATGGCGATCGCGCCCTCGTGACAGGCCGCCGCGCACGCGCCGCAGCCGTTGCATTTATCCCTGTTAATTTCAATAATTCGTCTTTTCATATTCGCGCCTCCTTGCTTTACTGGCTTTATTGTAGTACAATGGAAGGGAAAAGTCGGTTGAATTTTCAACGGAAGGAGCCTCCCATGAAGGATTTTTTGCCTGTGCTTCGAGCCTGTCCGCTCTTTTCGGGCGTTTCCGGGGAGGAGCTTACGGCGATGCTTTCCTGCCTTGAGCCGAGAAGGGAGCTTTTCCCGCGGGACGCGTTTCTTCTGCGCGCCGGAGACACGGCGGATTCGGTCGGCCTTGTGCTTTCGGGCAGCGTTCTGGTGATACAGGAGGACGTGTGGGGAAACCGCAACATTCTTTCCAAGGCGGGGCCGGGGCAGACCTTCGCCGCCGCCTACGCCTGCGCGCCCGGCTCCGTGCTGAACGTGAGCGTGGTGGCGGAAACGCCCGTCACGGCGATGTTTTTAAACGTCGCGCGCGTGCTGAACGTGTGCCCGTCCGCCTGCGCCCATCACAGCCGGGTTATCCGCAACCTGCTCGGCGAGCTTGCCGAGAAGAACCTGCGCTTCAGCGAGAAGCTGACGCACATGGGGCAGCGCACGACGCGGGCGAAGCTGATGTCCTACCTTTCGGCGGAGGCGCAGCGCCTCGGAACGTATGAATTTGAAATTCCCTTTTCAAGGCAGCAGCTCGCGGACTATCTCGCGGTCGAGCGCAGCGGGCTGTCGCTGGAGCTTGGCAAAATGCAGGCCGAGGGTCTGCTGGTCTTTCATAAAAACCGGTTTCTTCTGAAGCGGTGAACCTTCGCCGGATCTCGCGGCCGCGAATCCGGCTTATATATGGAAAATAAGGGGGCTTTACTCTATGAACGCTCGTAAGCTGGTTCTCGACACAATGGAGATGCGCAGCCATGGCCGCGCGCCGCGCGACCTGTGGACGCTGCCGTGGGCGACGAAGCGCTATCCGGACGAGCTTTCGGAAATTCAGCGCACGTTTCCCGCCGACATGATCGGCACGCCGGGCTTTAACCGGGAGCGCGGCATCAGCCGCGGCGATATGTATGTGCCCGGAACCTCGGTGGACGACTGGGGCTGTGAATTTGTCAACATTCACGAGGGCATCATCGGCGAGGTGAAGTCGCCGCAGATTCAGTCGGACGACTGGGACGACGCCGACCGGGTGCACATTCCGCGCGAGTGGCTGTCCATCGACGTGGAGCAGATTAACGCGTACTGCCGCAGTCATTCCGATTTCTTCCGGCAGTGCGGCTGCTGCCCGCGCCCGTTTGAGCAGCTGCAATTTCTGCGGGGCACGGTGAACCTGTACATGGATTTGATGGATCCCCCGGAGAACATGCGGCGCTTCCTTGACAAAATGCACGCCTTCTACTGCGAGCAGCTGGAGCTGTGGGCGAAAACGGAGGTGGATTCGCTCAACTTCATGGACGACTGGGGCTCTCAGCGCAGCCTGCTGATTCCGCCGCGCGTGTGGCGCGAGGTGTTTAAGCCCATGTATAAGGACTACATCGACATTGCCCATCGCGCGGGCAAAAAAATCCTTATGCACTCCGACGGCAACACGCTGGAGATTCTGCCCGACCTGATCGAGCTGGGGCTGGACGCCATCAACACGCAGCTTTTCTGCATCGGCGTGGAAAACCTTGCGCCGTTCAAGGGAAAAATCACCTTCTGGGGCGAAATCGACCGCCAGCACCTGCTTCCCTACGGCACGCCCGCCGACATTGAAAGGGCTGTCGCGCTGGTGAAGGACACGCTGTGGGACAACGGCGGCTGCATAGCCCAGTGCGAGTTTGGCCCCGGCGGAAGGCCGGAGAACGTGCGCATGGTCTATGAGGCGTGGGATCGCCTGACCGGCGCGCAGCCCTGATTTCCGTGAAATCTATTTTCGGCAGGGGCGTTTTCCTGTTGTAGTTTTCACGTTTATCCGTTATAATTACGGATTGAAACTTGCAGTTGGAGGAATCAATCTATGAAGCTTGGCGTCGTGGGCCTTCCGAACGTGGGCAAGAGCACGCTGTTTAACGCCATCACCTGCGCGGGCGCGCAGGCGGCGAATTATCCGTTTTGCACCATTGAACCGAACAACGGCATGGTGGCCGTGCCCGATCCCCGGCTGGACGTGCTGGCGGAGATGTATCATCCCGAGAAGTACACGCCCGCCGTGCTGGAATTTGTGGACATTGCGGGTCTTGTGAAGGGCGCGAGCCGCGGCGAGGGACTGGGCAACAAGTTTTTGAGCCACATCCGCGAGGTGGATGCGATTGTGCACGTGGTGCGCTGCTTTGAGGACGAAAACGTGATTCACGTGGACGGCAGCGTCGATCCCGCCCGCGACATTGAGACGATTCAGACAGAGCTGATTCTGGCGGACATTGAAACCGTGACCAAGCGTCTGGAAAAGGCCAGCCATCTGGTGAAGAACGGCGACAAGAAGTATGCCGCGGAGATGGAAACCGCCGAGGCGCTTCTCAAGCACATGAACGATCTGAAGCCCGCGCGCACCGCGCCGCTTTCAAAGGAGCAGCGCGAAATCGCCGAGGGCTGGTTCCTGCTCACGATGAAGAAGGTCGTCTACGCCGCGAACATCGGCGAGGACGAGGTGGGCGAGGGCGCCGAGGAGCTTCCGCTGGTGAAAAAGGTGAAGGAAATCGCCGAAGCCGAGGGCAGCGAGGTGCTGGTGATCTGCGCGAAGGTGGAGGAGGAAATCGCCCAGCTGGAGCCGGAGGAGAAGAAGCTGTTCCTTGAGGAAATGGGCATCGGAAAGAGCGGCCTTGACCGGCTGGTGACCATTGGCTACGACCTTCTGGGGCTGATTTCGTTCCTGACCGCCGGCCCCAAGGAGGTTCGCGCGTGGACGATTGAGAAGGGCACGAAGGCGCCGCAGGCCGCGGGCAAGATTCACTCCGACTTTGAACGCGGCTTCATCCGCGCCGAAATCGTGGCCTACGACGATCTGGTGCGCGAGGGCAGCATGAACGCCTGCAAGGAGAAGGGCTTGGTTCGCTCCGAGGGCAAGGATTACGTGATGAAGGACGGCGACGTGACGCTGTTCCGCTTTAATGTGTAAATGAATACAAACAAAATTGAACTGCTCGCGCCGGCGGGCGGCATGGACGCGCTCCGTGCCGCCGTTCGCTTCGGCGCGAACGCCGTCTATCTGGGCGGCCCGATGCTTCAGCTGCGCGCCGGGAACACCGGCTTCACGCTGGAGGGCGTGCGCGAGGCGTGCGAATACGCGCACGCGCGGAACGCGCGCGTATATGTGGCGGCGAACGCGTTTACGTTTCCGGAGGAGATTCCGGACATGGCGGAATACGCGAAGCGCCTGAAGGACGCGGGCGCGGACGCGATGATCGTGTCCGATCTGGGCGCGATTCGGGCGATCAAGCGCGCGTGTCCCGGCATGGAGGTGCACGTGAGCACGCAGGCGAACTGCACCAACCACGAGAGCGCGAACATCTATTCCGAGCTGGGCGCGAGCCGCGTGGTGCTGGCGCGCGAATTGAACCTTGCGCGCATTTCGGAGATTCGCGCGAAAACGCCCGCCGATCTGGAGCTGGAGGCGTTCGTGCACGGCGCGATGTGCATGGCGTACTCCGGGCGCTGCCTGCTTTCCACCTACCTGACCGGGCGCAGCGCCAACCGCGGCGGCTGCGCGCAAAGCTGCCGCTGGAAATTCGGCCTGACCGAGGAAAAGCGCCCCGGGCAGGTGTTTCCCATCGAGGAGGACGCGGCGGGGACGTATATCCTGTCGTCCTGCGACCTGAACGCCATGCCGCTGCTGGACGAGATTCTGGCCGCGGGCGTGACGTCCCTCAAGATTGAGGGGCGCATGAAGACGGCGTACTATGTGGCGACCGTCGTAAACGCGTACCGCATGCGCTTAAACGGCGCGGACGAGGATCTGTGCATGGAGGAACTGAACGCCGTAAGCCACCGGCCGTACACGACCGGCTTTTACCGGGACGAGGCGAGATGCACGCCGAACGCGCCCGAGGGCTACGAAAAGACGCGCGAATACCTTGCGCCGGTCGTCGGCCGCGACGGAGAGAGGATTGTGTGCGAGGTGAAAAACAAGCTGCAGGAGGGACGCGAGGTGGAGCTTCTGCATCCCGGCCGCGCGCCGATTCGCTTTGTCGCGCGCGATTTGCGCGGCGAGGACGGCGCGCCGGTTTCCGCCGCGGCGGTGCCGGGACAAAGGTTCACGATGCCCGCGCCCGAGGAAGCCGGGGCGGGCGACTACCTTCGCGCGGACATTTGATTTCGCGCGGGAAGTATTCAGTCTATACTCTGTTACTGTATAAAAACACAAGGGACAGACTGCGATAATTCCCGCCGAAATATTGTTAAATAATCAAAATTGTAAATTTTTATATTGTATTTCGCTTTGCCTTCATATATAATATTTACAGAGAATAATTCTGTTGCTGGAGGCAGGGCGAATGATGCATCGATTGAAGAATCCCGGCGCTTCGTCATGGTCGTACAGAAAGAAGCGAATCCGAAAGAGCCTTCCGTATTACGTTCTGATTATCCTGCCGCTTGCCTATCTTCTCGTGTTTCGATACTATCCCATGCTGGGCATTCAGATTGCGTTTCGGGACTTCAAGGTGCGCGGCGGCATCTGGAACAGCCCGTGGGCGGGGCTGAAGCATTTTCAGCTGTTTTTCAGCTCCTCCGCGTCGGGGCAGATCATCCGCAACACGTTTGTTTTGAGCCTGTACAGCCTGTTTGCGGGCTTCCCGATACCGATTGTTCTCGCCATCTGCCTGAACGAAAGCCGCTCGCAGAAATTCAAGCGGTTCACGCAGATGGTCACCTATATGCCCTACTTCATCTCCACGGTGGTTCTGGTTTCGATGATTATCCAGTTTACGGACATATCCACCGGCTTTATCAATCAGATGCTTGAGAGGCTGGGCGGGCGAAGCGTGAATTTCATGGGCACGATTACGTACTTCCGCTCGCTGTACGTGTGGACGGGCGTGTGGCAGACGATGGGCTATTCCGCCATCGTGTATCTGGCCGCGCTCACGGGCGTGCCGATGGATCTGTACGACGCCGCCAAGGTGGACGGCGCGAGCAAGCTGCGCCGCATCGTCAACATCGACATTCCCTACATCGCGCCCACGATCATCACGCTGTTCATCCTGAACACGGGCAGCATTCTCTCCGTGGGCTTTGAAAAAATTTATCTGATGCAAAATTCCATCAACACGCCCATATCCGAGGTCATATCCACATATGTATACAAGCTGGGGCTCGTCAACTTCAACTACAGCTTCTCTACGGCGGTCGGCCTGTTTAATTCGCTGGTGAATCTGTGCATGCTGGTGATGGTAAACGCCATTTCCCGGCGGGTCAGTCAGGTCAGCGTACTGTAAAGGAGGGAAAAGCATGGCGATTTCAGGAAAAATGGCCGCCGGCACGCGGGTGCGCCAGCGCTGGGACGATACGCTTTTCGACGCGGCCGCGACGCTGCTTCTGCTTTTTGCCGTCGCCATCGTCGCCTATCCGCTGATTTACGTCGTCAGCGCGTCCTTTTCCTCCACGAGCGCGGTTATGGCGGGTCGGGTGTGGCTGCTTCCGGTGGAGCCGTCGCTGAAGGCGTATGAGGCGGTGTTCACCTATGAATCCATCATGACCGGCTATCTGAACTCCGCCATCTACACGGTGCTGGGCACAGCCGTGAACCTGCTGTTAACCACACTGTGCGCCTTCTGCCTGTCCCGAAGGGATTTCTACGGGCGCGGCGCCGTGGCCGGGCTGGTGCTGTTTACCATGCTGTTCAACGCGGGCCTGATACCGAATTATCTGCTGATCTACGACCTTGGCTGGCTGGACACCACGTGGGCGCTGATCATTCCCAACGCCATGAACGCGTGGTACGTGCTTCTGATGCGCGCCTATTTTCAGAACTCCATTCCCGAGGAGCTGTTCGAGGCAAGCGGCATGGACGGCTGCTCGGTGTTTCGGCAGCTTCTGTCCATTGCCATTCCGCTCTCCGGCCCGATTCTCGCGGTCATCGCGCTGTATTGCGCCGTAGGCATCTGGAACAGCTATTTCGACGCGTTCATCTACCTGTCGGACAAGAGCCGCTTTCCGCTGCAGGTGGTGCTGCGCAACATTCTGATTTTGAACCAGCTGGACATGAGCACGGTGGCCGACCTGCGCGACATGGCCTCCCGGCAGGGCATGAGCAATCTTCTGAAGTACGCCGTCATCGTCGTGTCCAGCGCGCCCCTTCTGGCGCTGTATCCGTTTGTGCAGAAGTACTTCGTCAGGGGTATCATGGTCGGCTCCGTCAAGGGCTGATAAGGGCATCCAATATGCGCTGCATATGGAAATATAATCGGACAGAGGAGGAAAACAAGATGAGAACGACCCTTCTGAAGAAGCTGCTGAGCCTTTCCATCGCGCTGATGCTGCTGCTTGGCTGCGCCGGCTTCGCGCTGGCGTGGGAGCCGCAGTGGGCGCACGACGAGGATCTTTCGGCCTACAGGCTCTGCGAGAACTTCGGCGACATCACGCTGAAAATCGCCGTCACCGACCACGCAACCATCTCCACATGGGAAGACAACGCGTTTGTGAAATGGCTTGAGGACGTCACAAACGCGGATCTCACCTTCGAGCTGATTCCCTACGAGGGGCGCGCGGAAAAGCTCGGTCTGATTCTGAATTCCGGCAACTACCCGGACGTCTTCCTGAGCTGCGGCATGACCTCCGCCATGATCAGCCGCTTCGGCGTGGATGAGAAGCTGTTCCTCCCGCTGAACGACCTGATTGAGGAGCACGGAACCTTCACCAAGAAGATGTTCGCCGAATTCCCCGGCACCGAGGGGCTGATTACCCAGCTGGACGGCAGCATCTATTCCCTGCCCGTGGTCAACGAGTGCTTCCACTGCACCGCGCCGCGCAAGTTCTGGATCAATCAGGCGTGGCTGGACAATCTGGGACTCAAGATGCCCACCACACTGGATGAGCTGTATGACGTGCTCGTGGCCTTCCGCGATCAGGACGCGAACGGAAACGGCGACCTGACCGACGAAATTCCGCTGGCGGGCGACTACAGGGACGGCTGGTACACCAACGTCGAAAACCCGATTATGAACGCGTTCTGCTACTACACCCTCGACCTTGACACCAACAGCACCACCTCCGCCGACGCCTTCGGCATGTACATGGACGGCGACACCGTGACCACGCCCTTCGAGCTGGAGGCCTTCCGCGAGGGCGTAAGGTATGTGCGCAGGCTCGTCGAGGAGGGACTGCTCTACGTCGGCTCCTTCACGCAGGATCTGGCGGCGCTGACCCAGATTGCGGAGAGCGACCGCCTCGGCGCCTGCTCCGGCGGCTACATCCTGTTCTGCAACCTTGGAAGCGACATCTATCACAACTATCGCCCCGTGCTGCCTGTGGCCGGCCCCGACGGCTACACCAACGCCATTTCCTATCCCTATGGCAACGTGGGCGGCAACGGCTACACCATCTCCGCCAAGTGCGCGCATCCCGTGGAGGCGTTTAAGCTGGGCGATCTTTTGTATTCCTACGCGGCCACCATGCGCGGCTATTACGGCGTGTACGGCGAGCAGTGGACGGACGCGGATCTCGGCGCGGTCGGCATCAACGGCGAGCCCGCCCTGTTCAAGCTCTTGGTTCCGTGGCAGGAGAGCGAGCCGCAGAGCTACTGCGTGCTGCAGATGACCATCTCCTACCGCGACGCGAAATTCCGCCTCGGCGAGCCCTCCGACCCCAACATCGACCTCTACAGCGCCGCGGGGCTTGAGACGCTTCTGTATCAGGTGACCAAGGAATACAAGCCCTACACGAAGGATGAGCACGCCATGCCCAACCTCAAGTTCACCGACGAGCAGAACGAAACCATGTCCGTGCTCAAGGCGAACCTGAGCGCCACCATCAAGGAGGGCATGATCTCCTTCTTCAACGGCACCAAGTCCATCGACGACGACTACGACGCGTGGCTTGCGGCTCTTGAATCGCAGGGACTGCCACAGCTGATTGAAATCTACCAGAACGCGTACAGCGCGCAGTACAAGTAAGCGCGCGGGAACGGCGGGAGAGCGAGCCTCTCCCGCCGTTTGCTTTTGGAAGCCCCTTCCGCGGGAAGGCGGGGCGGGGAAACGATTTTTTTACGCGTTTCCGGCGGGATACGCCGGTTTTTTAATGACAAATCGGGGCTGGCGTGTTAGAATAGGACAAATCGATTTTTGAAATCGGAAGGGAGACTCGGCGATGAATTTCCATACGAGGCCGGAGTGGCAGAACATCGAGGTTCAGTCGATCAACCGTATGAGCGCGCACAGTCCATGGGAGAACACGCTGTCGTTATCGCTGGACGGCACGTGGAGATTTCTTTTGTGCGAGCATCCGAGCATGCTGCCGGCGGCGTTTTACGTGCCGGATTTTAACGACGAGGACTGGCGCGAGATACAGGTGCCGGGGAACTGGGAGCTGCAGGGCGCGTCGGAGCCGATTTACACCAACTGGGTGTATCCGTTTACGGATGAGCCGGGCGCGCATCAGATTACGCCCAGCTACGAGCGGGAGACGGGGTACGCGTCGCGCATGAACCCGCCGCTTCTGCCGGACAAGATTCCCACCGGTCTTTACAGGCGTTCGTTCGAGGTGCCGGAGTATTTTGTGGGGCGCAAGCTGATTCTGCATTTCGGCGGGGTTGAGTCCGGGTTTTACGTGTGGGTGAACGGAAATCCCGTGGGGTATTCGCAGGATTCAAAGCTGGCGTGCGAGTTTGACGTGACGCGCTATGTATACGCGGGCGAGAATCAGATCACGCTTCAGGTGATGCGGTTCACCGACGCGACGTGGCTGGAGGATCAGGATTACTGGCATCTTTCGGGCGTGTTCCGTCCGGTGATCCTGTATTCCAAGCCGCGCATGCATATTGAGGACGTGATGGTGCGCGCGGAGCAGGACGGGAGCTTCCTTCTGGACTGTCAGGTGACGCGCGTTTCCGGCTTTGCCGACACGCTGGTGCGCCTGCACATTTACGACCCGGACGGAAAAATCATCTACAAGGAAAAGCGCGCGCCCGCGGCAGAGCCGCCGTCGTTTCTGGATCACGACGCGCCGATGCCGGGGCATGCGCGGTTTCACGTGAAAATCGACAACCCGCGGCTTTGGACGCCGGAGACGCCCACGCTGTACCGCGTGCATCTGGCGCTGCTGGATCCCGGCTCGGGCGACGCGGCCGACCGCGAAAAGGTGCGCTTCGGCTTCCGCACGGTCTCGATTGAGGACGGCATTCTGAAGCTGAACGGGCGGCGCGTGATCGTGCGCGGCGTGAACCGGCACGAGCATTCGGTGGACGGCGGGCGCGTGGTTTCGCGCGAGCAGATGAAAAAGGAAATCCTTCTTATGAAGGAGCTGGGCGTGAACGCCGTGCGCAGCTGTCATTACCCGGACGACCCGGCGTTCTACGACCTGTGCGACGAGCACGGGCTGATGGTCGTGTGCGAGACGAACCTTGAGACGCACGGCGTGAACGGCATGCTGTCCAACGACCCCGAGTGGGCGGAGGCGTATCTTCAGCGCGCGCGGCGCATGGCGCAGACGCACAAGAACCACGCGAGCATCATCATCTGGTCGCTGGGCAACGAGAGCGGGCTGGGGCCGCATCACGCGGCGATGGCGGCGTGGCTGAGGTATTACGACCCGACGCGGCCGGTTCAGTATGAGTCCGGCAGGCCGGGGCGCGCGATTTCGGACATTCGCTGCCCGATGTATCCCACGAAGGAAGCGATTCTGGAATTGCTTTCCGACACGAGGGACGACCGGCCGGTGATTCTGTGCGAGTACGCGTATCAGATTCTGAACAGCGGCGGCGGGCTTTCGCTCTTCCGCGAGCTGACGGAGAAATACCCGCGCTTTCAGGGCGGGTTCGTGTGGGACTTTCAGGACAAGGCGCTGTGGCGCGCCGACCATACGCCGGGCTACGGCGGGGACTTCTATGAGGCGGTCACGGAGCCGTATGAGCCAAGGTTCATGTGCATGAACGGCGTGGTGACGCATGATCTCACCGTGAAGCCGGTGGGGCTGGAAATGCAGGCGGTATACGCGCCGGTATTTTTAGAGCGCAGGGCGGGAAATCGCTACGCGTTTAAAAACCGCTTCCTCGCGGCCTCGACGGAGGGCTTCACGCTTTCGTGGACGGCGTATGCCGCGGGCGAGCCGACGGGCAGCGGCGAGATGCCGCTTCCGGCGCTTGCGCCGATGACGGAGACCGAAATTTCATTCGGCCCCGCGCGCGCGGCGGGAGAGGACGCGTATCTGGACGTGGACGTCGTGTGCCCGGAGGGGAAAACGTATCGCCAGCAGTTCATTTTGGGCAGCGTTTTGCTTTCCCCGCGCCGCACGCGCTATCAGCCCGCGACGTTTGACGATTCCCACGGCATGATCACCGTGCAGGCGCCGGGGCTTTCGATGGAGGTTTCCAAGACGACCGGCTGCATCGTGAGCCTGACGAAGTACGGGCGCGAATACGTGCTGAACGCGCTCAGCGAGTGCGCGGTGCGCGGGCTTTCGGGCGCGAACGCGCAGCCGGGCTGGGGATGCTATGACGACTGGTCGGCGTTCACGCAGGAAAACTGCAACCGGCGGCTGATTCTTTTGAACGCCTCGGCGCTGGGCGACGGGCGCGTGCAGCTGGAGCGCATAACGCGGCTGACCTCGCGCACGGCGCAGGGCGCGGCGATTGACGTGTACCTGCGGCTGGTGATGTCCGGCGACGGCACGATGCTGCTTTCCGCGTGGTTCCGGCTGTCCGGCATAGACAGCGTGGAGCGGCTGGGCTTCACGTGGACGCTGCCGGAGGGCTTTGAAAGGGTGGAATGGTTCGGCCGCGGGCCGGGCGAGAGCTATCCCGACCGCAGGGAGGCCGCGCGGCTGGGAACCTATCAGACCACGGTGACGGAGATGCATTTCCCGTTCACGCCCCCGGCGGAGAACGGCGGGCGCGAGGATACGCGCCGCGTGGTCTTTGAAACGGCGGACGGCGCGAAGGTCGTGATGCGCGCGTACAAGCCGTTCCACTTTGACGCGCATCACTACACCGTGTGCGATTTGCGCGACGCGACGCACGACGACGAGATTCCCGTGCGCCCGGAAACCATCGTGCACACCGACGCGGCGCACGCCGGAATCGGCGGCAGCATGGCGTGGTCGACCGTGCTGGACGAAGGGTACAAGGTTGGCGCAGGCGAATACGCGCTGGAAATGGAAATTCAGATTCTGTGACGATACGGAAGGGTTGAGAAAGATGGCAAAGGCAGTTCTTCGTCCCACGCGCGAGACCCGCGTGCGCAGCGGGCATCCGTGGGTGTTCGCATCCGACGTGGACAGGGTGGAGGGAGAGTACACGCCCGGCGACGTGGTGAACGTGGAAAGCTCCAAGGGAACCTTCTTAGGCAAGGCGTTTTATAATCCGCATTCGCAGATTGCGCTGCGCGTGCTGACGCATAAGGATGAAAGCGTCGACCGCGCGTTCTTCCAGCGCCGCGTGGAGACGGCGTGGAAGTACCGGCAGGACTTCTGCGACGTGAACAGCTGCCGCCTGATCTACTCCGAAAGCGATTTCCTGCCCGGGCTGATCGTGGACAAGTTTTCGGATATTCTGGTGATTCAGTCCATGTCGCTGGGCATCGAAAAGTGGAAGAAGGACATTGTGGAGATTCTGGTGGACGTGGTGAAGCCGCGCGGCATCTACGAGCGCAACGACGTGCCCGTGCGCCGGCTGGAGGGCATGGAGCAGACCACCGGCCTTCTGTGGGGCGAGGTGCCCGACCTCGTGCCCATGACCGAGAACGGCATTCTGTACATGGTGGACGTGAAGAACGGCCAGAAGACCGGCTTCTTCTTAGACCAGAAGGAGAACCGGCGCGAGGTCATGAGGCTGTGCAGGGGCGCGCGCGTGCTGGACTGCTTCTGCCACAACGGCTCGTTCGCGCTGAACGCCGCGAAGGGCGGCGCGGCGAGCGTGCTGGGCGTGGACATTTCGGACGACGCCATCGAGGTGGCGCGCAAAAACGCCGAGAACAACGGGCTTGACAACGTGACGTTTGAGGTGCACAACTGCTTCGACCATCTGCGTGAGCTGACCGACGCGAAGGAGAAGTTCGACGTGGTGGTGCTCGATCCGCCCGCGTTCGCCAAGACGCGCGCGGCCGTGGAGAGCGCGCTGCGCGGCTACAAGGAAATCAACCTGCGCGGCCTGAAGCTGGTGCGCGACGGCGGCTATCTGGTCAGCTGCTCGTGCTCGCAGCACGTGTCCACCCAGCAGTTCATCGACATGATCAACACCGCCGCGCGCGACGCGAAGAAGCGCGTGCGTCTGGTGGAGCTGCGCTCGCAGGGGCACGATCACCCGGTGCTTCCGGCCAGTCCGGAAACCCGCTACCTGAAGTGCGCCATCATGCAGATCTTCGACTGATGAATGAGGAAGTGCGCTCCGTAAACGTGCGAACGCTTGCGGAGGTCTATTTTGAGGGCGGCGATTTGGGCGCGGACGGCGGCGTCGACCGCATGCAGGAGGGGCTGAAGGGGCACCTTCTGCTTCAGAGAGCGTACCCGGAGGGCTACAGAAGCGAGGTGCCGGTGCGCATCGAGCGCGAGGTGAGCGGCATTCCGCTGATCGTGCAGGGGCGCATCGACGGCCTTCTGCTTGCGGACGGGCAGGCGCTGGTGGAGGAAATCAAAACCACGCGCCGCCCGCCCGCGCGCGTTTCGGAGCGCGACTATCCCGTGCACTGGGCGCAGGCGGAAATCTACGCCTATATTCTGGCGGAAAACGAGCGTCTGCCGGAGGTGACCGTGCGGCTGACGTATGCCGACCTGTCCGGCGCGCGCGCGTCGTTCACCCGCCTTTATACGCGCGAGAAGCTCACCGCGCTGTTTTTTCTGTACGCCGAGGCGTATGCCCGCCGGCTGCGCTTCCTTGACGAATGGAAGGAAACGTCGCTGCCGTCCATGCGCGCGCTGGGCTTTCCGTTCGCGGGCTTCCGCGAGGGACAGCGCACGATGGCGGCGCAGATTTACCGAACGATTCGAGACAAAAAGAAAATCCTCGTCGAAGCGCCCACCGGCATCGGCAAAACCGCCGGGGCGCTGTTTCCCGCGGTCAAGGCGCTGGGCGAGGGGCGCGTGGAGACGGTGTTTTACCTGACCGCGCGCACCACCGGCCGCCGCGCCGCCGAGGACGCGCTGAACCGCATGCGCGAGGGCGGGCTGATGATCCGCTCGGTGACGATCACGGCGAAGTCGAAAATCTGCCCGTTTCCCGGCACGCGCTGCGACCCGGAGGTCTGTCCCTGCGCGCGCGGCTACTTTGACCGGCAGAAAAAGGCGGTGGAGGAGGCGTGGCGCACGCCGGGGCTGGACAAGGAGGCCGTGCTTTCGCTTTCAAAAAAGCACCGGCTGTGCCCGTTCGAGCTGTCGCTGGCGCTGGCGGAGACGGCGGAGGTCGTGGTGTGCGACTACAATTACGTGTTCGACCCCGTCGTGCGCCTGAAGCGCTTTTTCGACCACAGGGGCAGCTACGCGCTTCTGATCGACGAGGCGCACAACCTGATTCCGCGCGCGCGGGAGATGTATTCGGCGGAGCTGAGCGCGAAGGACGTGCGGACGCTCCGGCGCGAGGTGGGGAAGTGCGAGGGCAAGCTCTCGCCCCTGTACGCCGCGTGCACGCGCTTTCTCAAGAGCTTTGAGCGCGCCGAGGAATGCGAGCTGCGAAGCGAGCTGCCCATCGCGCTCATCGACGAAGCCAAGCCGTTTCTGGACGCGCTGCGCGACCGGCTGGATTCGGCGTCTCCGTTTCACGCGCTTCTGCTGGACGAATATTTCGCCGTGTCCACGTTCCTGCGCGTGTCGGGCGAGTTTGACGAGGAAACGTATAAGACCCTGATCGAGCCGGAGGGCAAGCGCTGCCGCGTGCGCCTGTGGTGCTGGAACCCGACGCAAAGGCTTGTGCGCGTCATGAAGCGCATGCGCGGCACGGCGCTGTTTTCCGCCACGCTCACGCCCATCGAGCACTACGCGCGGCTGTTCGGCATCAGCGAAAACGACGGCGACCGCACGCTTGCGCTGCCGTCGCCGTTTCCGAGGGAGAACCTTTTAAGCCTTTCGATGGACATCCCCACGCGCTATTCCGCCCGCGAGGAAAGCGCGCCGCGCGTCGCCCGCGCAATCGCCCAGCTGGCGCTGGCGAAAAGGGGCAACTACGTGGCGTGCTTCCCCAGCCATGCGTACCTGAATCAGGTGGCGGAAATCTTCCGCGCGCACTACCCGAACGTGCGCGTGCTGCTTCAGGCGCGCGACATGAACGAGGACGCGCGAAACGCGTACCTTGCGCAGTTCCGCGAAAGCCCGGAAACGTCCATGGTGGCGTTTATCGCCATGGGCGGCGTGTTCTCCGAGGGAATCGACCTGCCCGGCGAACGCCTGATCGGCGCGGCAATCGTGGGCGTGGGACTGCCCCAGCTGTGCTTCGAGCGCAACTCCCTCTCCGCCCTCTATAACGACGCGGACGGCGAGGGCGGCTTCGAAACGGCCTACGTCTACCCCGGCTTCGGCAAATGCCTGCAAGCCGCCGGCCGCGTCATCCGCACCCCTACCGACCGCGGCGTAACCCTCTTCATCGACGACCGCTATTCCCGCGAGGACTACCAAACCCTCTTCCCGCCCCACCTTCGCCCCGCGCCCGTAACCGAAAAAGCCCTCCCCGCCGCGCTGGCGAGGTTCTGGGGGACAAAGGGACAGGCGTGACGCGGCGCCTTCGTAAAAGATAGAATGTACGATGTTCTTCGATTGTCTGTTGGATGGGCACGATCGATTTGATTTCCGTTTCTGTCTACGCAGCAGACACGGCTAACGCTTCATCCAACACGCACGCCGCATTTCTAACGCACATAAGCGCGTTAGAAATGCGGCGTGCGTTAGAATGATGCGTTAGAGGGTTCGCAAAAAGCTTCAGGGCTTCTTTCGCGTGCCTTTCTTTTTCGGGCGGGCGAGGAGGCGGGTGGCGTTCAGGATGGAGACGACGCAGAGCACCCACAGGAGGGCTTTTGTGATGTCGTTATCGATGAACATCATGGCTGCGTTCACGCGGTCGATGGCGAGAAGCACCATCAGCATGCCGGAAAGCACGATGGCCGCGTGGGCGAGCGCGTATTTACAGGCTTTCTGCCGGTTCATTCCGCTACCTCCCCGATGTACACGATGTCGCTGATCTTCCGTCCACCCTCGGTGGGCTGGTTAACCTTTTTGCCGTCAAAGATCATCACGGCGGTCTTGCCGCCGTCCAGATTATAGGCTGCCTGACAGCCGAGTTCCTCGAAGGTCTGCGCCAGCTGCTGAATCGTCATGCCTCTGGAATAGCCCGACTGCCGCCCGTCAACCACGACGAAGCAATAGTGTCCCGGCTCGTAATAGCCGATGGCGCAGCGCGGATTCGTCTCATCGATTTCGGTGTCATATTCCTCCATGGCTCTTCCGTTTTCGTCCAGCAGCGCCGGGCCGAAGGAGAACGCCTGATACACGCCGCGCGCGATGGCGGCGTCCGCGTTGAACTGATTGGCGGGCATCGTCTCCATCACGCCGTCGTAGTAGAGCAGGCAAACGTCCTTGAAGGTGGTTTTGCGGTACATGACGCCGTTGCGGACGACCACGCCCTTATTGCGCGCGCCGCAGTAGTCGCCGGAAATCGCCAGAATGGCGTTCTTCTCCTGCGCCATCTTTAAAGGCCATTCGTGGTAGCCCTTTCCGAACACGTCGCGGGCGAGGGCGGTGCGGTAGCTTTCGACATTGCGCAGACAGATGTCCGCCACGAACCACACGGTGTCCTCGTTATTCTGCTTTTCGATGGTGATGGAAACGTTTTGGCTGCGGTAGGAGGCGTCGGTTTTCTCGATTTCGCCGTCCGTGAAGCGGCCGGCGAACTTTGCGCCCCAGTCGTTGGGGTCGATCGTTGGCTCCGGCGTGGGAACGGCGGTCGGTACCGCGTCTGTCGGGGCGGCGTTTTCCTGCGTCACGACGGGCGGCTCCTGCGTCGGCGCGGGCGTGACCGTCGGGCGAGAAACGACGATTACGCCGTCCATGGAATACGTCTCCGGACGCACATGATGGAAATAAGCGAAAATCACAAGCCCGATGGCGATCAGAAGCAGATCAAGCGCCGCCAGCTTCACAGCGCGCGGCAGCCGAAATGCCTTCGGGCGCGGTTTTACGTGGGGGGGGGTAAAACGGCTTTTTGCAGGCCTTCCTCCGGAATTGGCATGGCTTGGCATGGAAAACGGACACCCTTTCGCGGCGCGCGCCGATGGAGCGCGAAATTATCCGTATCCATTATAGCATTGCGGGGATGGAAACGCAAGCGTTCGCGGAAAGTTGACGGGAGGGGTATTTTGTGATAAAATTATAGAGATTTAATTCGGACGAGGTGGGCAGTTTGCTGAGGAGGCTTTTGCCGGGGGATTTTCTGGGGGATCCGTTTGAGGCGGCGAGGAATGTGGTGCTGGGGGCGGTGCTTGAGACGAACATCGGGGGTGTGCGCACGGCGGGGCTGATTACGGAAGCGGAGGTATACATCGGCGGGAGCGACAAGGCCTCGCACACCTACGGCTACCGGCGCACGGAGCGCGTGATGAGCCAGTATGAAATGGGCGGGCACGCGTATGTGTTTCTGGTGTACGGCATTCACGCGCAGTTCTGCGTGGTGCTGGGTGAAAGGGACGTGCCGAACGTGGTGCTGGTGCGCTCCGTCATGCCCCTGTGGGGCACGGACGAAATGCTGCGGCGGCGGGGGAAGATCAAGATGGACGGGGGAATTTCTTCGCTTGGCGAGAAGGCGAAAGCAGACGGGGAAATACCTTCACTGTGCGGAAAGACGAAGCTGGACGATGGAATGTCTTCGCGGCGCATAAAGGCGAAGCTGGACGCGGCGCTCTGCGCGGGGCCCGGCAACGCGGCCAAGGCGCTGGGGATTACTACGCGCCTGAATGGAGTCGATTTATGCGCGAGCGATGAAATCGGGCTGTATGTGCCCGCAGAACTCAAGGCAAGCTCAAGCGAAGCTGGGCTGTATCAGTTCGGGGAGTCCGAGATGGGCTCGGACGAGGATATATCGAAGCGCGTCAACAGGTCGAACGCCGTCATGCCGTGCTCCGATGAGATGCTTCGCGCGATTATGTCCGCCCGCGCGGACGAGATCGTGGAAGCGCCGCGGGTGGGGATCGATTACGCGGAGGAATACGCGGCCATGAAGTGGCGGTATTATTACCGGAACAACCGGTTTGTATCGAAAAAAATAAAGGGCGTTTGACGAAGGAGCGGGGCTGCATATCCGGCATGGAGCGCGCGATAAGAACGACGAATTTTGAATCGCATTCCAAATTCGTCGGAGATGGGGCGTGCAGTTGACAAATATAAATATTGTGATATAATATTAAGAAGAGATGATGATATTAACAAAATAGGGGGATGAAAGCGGTGCACGTCATGATGCTGGCGATGGATTATCCGCCGGTGGTATTTGCCGGGATTGGGGTACACGCGCACGGGCTGGCGAAGGCGCTTTCGGCGCTGGGAGCGGACGTGGACGTGTTTGTGGTTCCGCACGCGGAGACGATCGCGTCGGGCAAATACCGCGTGGAGAAGGACGGGCGGATTACCGTGTACCGGTTTGAGTTCGATTACGAGGACACGGAGGCCTATCGAAGCCGGAACCTGCCCACGCGCAGGGAGCTTCGGAACATCATCTGGAACGTATCGACGGCAAACGTTGTAAAGCCCATTCTGGACATTGCCCTTGCAAAGGACTACGACGTGATTCACATGCACGATTATTTCAACGTGATCGTCGCCGAGGCGGTGCGCGCGGCGAAGGGCATACCGATTGTGAACACGGCGCACGCGCACGGCACGGGCGGGCTAAAGCTGCACTATCACCTGCGGCATTACGCCTGCCTGACGGCGGACGCGAACATCGCGGTCAGCCGTCATCTGGCGGAGGAGCTTTTGGCGGAGCCGGATTTAGCGGCGCGCGGGTTTGAGGTGATCGGCAACGGCGTGTCGCGGTCGGAGGGCGAAAAGCCGGAGAAC
>CAVERI010000058.1:0-18070 GCA_963618055.1 bacterium
TTGACCGCATCATGAACGTCGAACAGACGCGCCTGCCCGCGAAGGAGCCGGACGAGGTGCGCGGGCTTGAAAACGGTCTGAGCGTCTCGGAATATATGACCGGACACGCGCACATGTTTTCTGGCAGCGTTATACGGGCGAAGGTGAGAATCAAAAAGACCATCATCAATGAAACGCTGGATTGGTTCGGAATGGACGTGGAGTTCGCGCACGAAACGGAGGATACTGTCGAGGCGACGGTGCGGTCGGATGAAAATTCCCTGTATTATTGGCTGAAGATGTACGATGAATTTGCGGAAAGAGTATAACCCCGCCCCGAAAACGTAAGCAGGGGCAGCGCGAGAAAAACAGACAGGCAGCGCATTTTTTAGCGCTTGCCTGTCTGTTTTTACACGAGGGGCGATTCGATCGGCGTTTCGTCGGAGAAAAGGCGGGGGTTCCGGGCGAGGTATTCGGTGGTAAGTTGGTTCATGGCGGCGGCGGAGCCGATGGCGCAGGGCGCGTCGCCGAAGCGGCCATAGCGCATGGCGCCGCGTGCGGCGAACACAGGCTCCATCTTATCGTAGAAGCGCGAGGGATGGGAGTCGTTATGGCGGTACTGGGTCACGGGGTAGCGCGCGCCGTCCGCGTCGACGACGGTGAAAAACTGCGGCTCGGCTTCGAGACGATCCGGAACACGCGCCCACTCCTCCGTGCCGTGCAGAAGCGTGTTGCAGGTGGTGCGGCAGCCGAGGAAGAGAATCTGCGCGTCGTGGTCGACCAGCTTGCCCCAGCAGCCGGCGCGCGCGCAGGGCGTTTCGGCCAGCTGCTCGCCGCGCACGTAGTCTCGCGCGTCCGCGCCCAGCGCGGCGACGGAATGCGTGGGATGCAGCGAGCGCACGACGCCCGGGCGCTTCAGAAACAGGTTCGGCAGGATGCCCGTGCAGGCGGGCTCCGTGGATACGTACATGACCGGGTTTTCGCGGTCGATGGTTGCCCACGTGTGCGTGGGGAAGACCAGAAGGCCGTCCCGCATGTATTCGATGAACGCGTCCAGCACCGTGTCCGCCCGACCCTCGACCTCGCCGATGGCCTTCATGGACGAGTGCACGAGCAGGGTGCCGCGGGGGTCTATGTTCATGGCTTCAAGGCAAAAAAGCAGATCTTGCTTGGTATACATAGCCGATTCCTCTCTATTGCGAACGCGAAAGCCATTCGAAGCCGGTTCCGCGGGGGACGCCGGCTCCGAACGGCTTCGCTTCCGATTTATTCGCAGACCACCATCTGGTGCAGGAGCACCTGCGGGGTGGTGAAGGTCACGCGCTTGCCGTCCCATTCGAAGGGGATGGGGGTTTCCTCGGGCGCGAGGTAGACCTTTTTGGGGGCTTCGGGGAGGCGGAGGGACACGGGCACGTTCATCACGGGCACAGCGTCCTCGATGACCTCGGTCTTTTTGCCGCGGACGGTGGTATGGGCGAACAGCAGGTGCACGACATGGCGGCCGCCCTGGCGGGTGACGGTCACCACGCCGCGGTCGGGCAGGGTCGTGCGCACGGTGCGCTCGTCGCCGAGCAGGCAGTCGACGGCCTTCAGCACCAGCTCGCGGTCAACCAGTTCGCCCTTGTTCGCGTAGTCCTCAAAGATGCTCCAGCCGATGTAGGCGATATTGCCCTTCACGACGGCGGCGGGCATCTTCGGCGCGGACACGTCGTTGGGCGTGTGCTGGTGGGAGCTGAAGTGGAACGGCCCGCGGTTGAAGTACGGCTTCTGCCGGTACGCCAGCACCGTGCCGGTGACGTTTTTGAGCTTCTGCCCGGCGGAATACATCACGTATTCGGTGCGGCCGTTGACCGCGTCGAAGTTCGGAATCATGTAATCCGGGGTGTACTCGCTCGCGCCGTCGTATTCCGCGCCCACGTCCAGCATGAACGCGGTCTTGTCGAAGTTCAGGCCGGAAGAACCGGTCAGAAGCACTTTGCCGCCCTTTTCAAGGTAGGCGTTCAGGCGCGCGGTCAGCTTCTCGCACAAAAGAATCTGATCGGGCAGAATGACGAGCCTGTAGTTCTCAAACGGCGTTTCCTCGTCGATGAAGTCGTACAGGTGCTTGCCCTCCAGCAGCATGCGGCTCGCGCCGGCGTTGCTGTCCGTGCCCGCGCCGTGCCGTCCGCCGCCCAGAACCGCTTCGCAGCTGAGCACGGCGATGTCGGCAAGGTTCTTTGCGCCCTCGCACCACTTTTCCTTCTTCTCCACCAGCTCGTAGGCCTTGCCGATCAGGCGGTAGGTGCTTTCGTTCATCTCTCCGGACGGGTGCATCTGGTCGCCCACGGAAACCGCCGCGCCGCACGCCAGCGACAGACCCGTTTCGTAAATCAGCGCGTTGGGATGCTTGAAGCCGCCGAACTCGCCCCACGTGGTGTGGAACTTGCCCGTCATGCCCAGAAACGGCTTGTTCAGCGTGCGCACATACGCCGCGGACATGGGGAAATGGTCGTAGCCCCAGCCGCCGGTGGGCAGGCTTTCCAGCTCCAGATGCGTGTCATAGCCGGCAATGTCGCGCCGGCCGTGGGCGATGTGCCCGGCGTTGTGGAAGATGGTGGCCGTCTTGGAATACTTGCGCACGGCCTTTTCCACGCGCAGGCAGTAGTTTTTATAGACCTCTTGGCCGTGACGGCGCACGTCGTCCATGTTCGTGGGATCCATGCCCTTTTCGAGCATCGACTTTGTGCAGCTGCCGCACACGCACATGCGCTCGTTGGAGATGTCCAGAAACACGCCGCAGGGATTGTATTTTTCCATGACCTCTTCCACCTGCGAAATGAGCCTGTCGAGATAGGGCGTGTTGTAGCACATCAGGTGATAATGCACTTCGCTTAAATAGTTGCCGCCCTTGTTGTTCGGGTCGACGTTGAGCCATTCGGGATGGTCGAGAACCTCTTTTTCGTCCAGACCCGCGGAAATATACACCGGCGCGTTCACGCCGATTTCGCGGCAGGCTTCCAGCTCCGCTCCCAGCAGGTCGAACTTCAGGTTCGGGTGCATGACGTTGGCCGTGGACGGATGGTACGCCCAGCCGTGGTGGCACTTGGAGAAAACGGTGATGGAATCGACGTGGCCGAGCTTCAGCGCCTTCTGAAACTGCTCCTTGGAAAAGCGGCCGCCGATGTCCGGAATCAGGCCGGAGGTGTGGAAATCCAGATGCACCTGACGAAATCTCATTGGCAGTTCCTCTCTTTACGCGTTTTCAAGCACGTTTACGCCGTCGATGAACACGTACTTCATTTTCGTGGCAATCTCGAACGGGCAGCCGTCGGCAATGACGACGTCCGCGTCCTTGCCCACCTCCAGCGAGCCCACGCGGTCGGCAATGCCGATATGCTCGGCGGGGTTGATGGTGATGGCGCGGAACGCGTCGAACCTGTCCATGCCCGCCTTCACCGCCAGACCGGCGCAGATGGGCAGGTACTTCTGCGGAATGACCGGCGAATCCGTGATGATGGATACGTGGCAGCCCGCCTTCGCCAGCGCGCCGGGGGTGATCCAGCTCTTGTTCTGAAGCTCAAACTTGCTCGCGTGACCCAGCGTCGGGCCGACGGCCAGCGGCACGTTTTCCTTCGCCAGCTCGTCCACGATCAGATGACCCTCGGTCACGTGCTCAAGGGTGATCTTCACGCCGAACTCGTGCGCGATGCGCAGCGCGGTGAACAGGTCGTCCGCCTGATGCGCGTGCGCCTTCAGCGGCAGCTCGCCGCGAATGACCGGCACCAGCGCCTGCAGCTTCATGTCGAACGCGGGCTTTTTGGACGGGTCGCTCTTCGCCGCGTCCAGCTTCTCGGCGTACTCGCGCGCCTTGAACAGCATCTCGCGCAGCTTGGCGGCGGTGCTCATGCGGGAGGAGTTGCCCTTGTCGCGATAGCAGCGCTTCGGGTTCTCGCCGAAGGCGCACTTCATCGCGGTTTCCTTCTTCACAATCATATTGTCCACGCGCACGCCCACCGGCTTGATGGCGCAGAACGTGCCGCCCAGCACATTGGAGGAGCCGGGGCCCACGTTCAGGCAGGTGACGCCCGCCTCGCGGGCTTCCTTCAGCGCGTAGTCGCGGGGCTGAATGCCGTCGATGGCGCGCAGGTGCGGCGTGAGAATGTCGCCGTATTCGTTGTAATCCTGCCCCTCAAAGCCGATGCCCCAGCCGTCCAGACCGATGTGGCCGTGCGCCTCCACAAAGCCGGGCATCACAGTCAGCCCCGCTGCGTCGATCACGCCGCCGCCCTCGGCGTTCAGATTCGGGCCGATTTCGGTGATTTTTCCGTTTTCCACGCGAATGTCCACCTTCTGCGGCTCCCGGTGAATGGCGTCCAGCACGGTTCCGTTTTTGATAACAAACATAAAGCCAGCCTCCCCCTGTTATTTTTTCCATCATTTCCATTATACAACCCGTTCGCGCGCCGTGTCAACCGGCGAACGCGGGCGGTTCTTGACTGATTTTTTGAGAAGTGTTATAGTATGCTTGCTGACGAGGAAAGGGAGACACGGCAAAGGAGGAAAAACGCATGATTCACTGCGATCACTTTGATCGAGTTGCGGCAAGATACGACGAATACTGGCATTGCGAAAACCACGACAGGCCGATCCTGTTTCTGGCCGCGCCCGCGGAGAAGCAGCAGCCCATGCCGGAGTTTCACGGCACGGTTCGAGAGCGCTGGCTGGACACGGAATATATGCTCCGTTCGACGCGCCGCCGGATGGAGAACACCTTCTTCGCGGGCGAGGGCTTTCCTACGGCGTTTCCCAATCTCGGCCCGGACATCTTCGGCGCTTATTTCTTTGGAGATCTGGAATTTGGAAACGACACCAGCTGGGCGATCAGCCACGCGCAGAGTCTGGACGAGCTGGATTTGAGCCGGCTGGATGAGAACAATTTCTGGTGGAAAAAGACGGTGGAAATGACCCGCGCCATGGCGGCGGACGCGCGCGGCGATTATCTGGTGGGCATTACCGATCTGCACGCCGGCATGGACGGGCTGGTCTCCATGCGCGGCCCGGAGGCGCTTTGCTTCGACCTCTACGAAGAGGGCGAGCGGGTGGAGGCGCTCGCGATCGATCTCTTTCATCGTTTTTGCGACGTGTACAGCCGGCTCAGCGCGATTCTTCGCGAATACCAGCGTGGACAGTCCAACTGGATGAGCATCTATCATCCCGAGGGCTGGTACGTCACCTCGTGCGACTTTATGGGCATGATTTCCGAGGACATGATGAAGCGCTTTGTGCTTCCCGAGCTCAGGCTGGAGCTGGAGTTCCTGAAGCGTTCCATCTTCCATCTGGACGGCGTTGGCGCGCTGCGCCATTTGGATTGTCTGCTGAAGCTGCCCAACCTGCACGGCGTTCAGTGGGTTCCCGGCGCGGGCAAGCCCGGCGCGCCGCACTGGCTGGAGGTGCTTCGGCGCATTCAGGCCGCGGGAAAGGCGATTCTGATTGAGGTTCGCGCGGACGATCTGCCCTTCATGCTGGAGGCTCTTCCGCCGGAGGGCGTGCTGTATAACATTTGGTGCGCCTCCGCCGAGGAGGCGCGGGCGCTGATGAAGCTCGCCGAGAAAAGCCGCCCAAGGAAAATTTTCTGAATCGTATGCGCGCGTTGGCCGCGCCGCATGGGACGGTTTCCTTTTACGCCTGCACGCTCAGCATGACCAGCGACGACAGGGCGAGGAGAAGGCCGGCGGCCTTGAACGGGGTGATTTTTTCCTTGAAGAGGAACACGGCGAACACAACCGACAGCACCAGCACGCCGCCGTTTTCCACCGTGTACAGCACGGGCACGTTGACCAGCTGCATCACGTACATAAGCAGGTTCAGCGCCGCGGCGGCGGAGATGCAGCACAAAAGCATGCAGAGCGCCGAGCTTTTCGTCTGGCGGAACGCCGCGAAGCTGTTCCGGCCGCGTTTAGAAAGCAGCATCATGAAGCCCAGAAGCGCCGTAAAGAGGAAGGTGACGATGATCATTTCCTCGCGCTGCGTGTTGCCCGTGGCCTCCTGCTGCGCGTTCAGAAGCGCGCCGTACAGGCCGTTGAACAGGAAAAGCAGTCCGCAGAACAGCGGGAACAGGCGGCTGGCGGCGGTTTTCGCCTTCTTTTCCTTCCTGCCGCCCACGATGCCATCCAGATTCAAAAACAGGAACGCCGCCAGCATCACCGCCACGCCCGCGTATTGCAGCGCGTTCAGCGGCACGCGGTACACGATCACGGACTGGAAGAGCGGAATCAGGATGCCGCCCGCCAGCAGGCACAGGTTTGCCACGGCATAAGAGCCGCTGCCCGTCGCCTTGATCAGCGACAGGTTATAGCCGAACAGCACCGCGCCGTTCAGAAGCCCCAGCAAAACCGTCGCCGTCGACGGCGCGAAGCGCCCCCTGCCCACCGCGAACGTGACGACGGACACGAACACGCCGTAAATCACGTTGTACACAAACGGCGAGGTCGATTCCTCGCCCGGATAGCGCTGGTTGTACAGCCGGCAGAACAGCGTCTGGCAGGAATAGAGCACAATCATCATCGCGATCAGGAGCGTGGACGTCATAATCTCAGCCTCCGCAGATTGCGTTTCGCAGAAACCGGGCTGTCCGCCAAACGGGCAGCCCGGATTTTAAATCAGGCGTATGTTCAGTTCTTGGCGGCCTTCGCCCAGCTATCTTTGAGCGGAACCACGCGGTTGAACACGGGTTTTTCGGCAGTGGAATCCGGATCCTTGCAGAAGTAGCCCATGCGCAGGAACTGGAAGCGGTCGCCCACGTTCGATTCGGCGATCGCGGGCTCGACCAGGCAGCCGGTGAGCGTGGTCAGGCTGTCGGGGTTCAGAAGGCTGATAAAGTCCTTCGGCGTGGCGGCCTCGACTTCCTCGCCGTCCTCGGTTTCGGTTTCATCGGCGGCGGCCTCGTCCTTCAGAATCGGCTCGTACAGGCGCACCTCGGCGGGGACGGCGTCCATCTCGCTCACCCAGTGCAGCGTGCCCTTGACCTTGCGGTTTGCGCCCTCGCTGCCGGACTTGGAATCGAGATCGACCGAGCAGATCAGCTCGACGACATTGCCGTTTTCGTCCGTCTTCGCTTCGTCGCAGCGGATGATGTAGGCGCCCTTCAGGCGAACCTCGCGGCCGGGCGCGAGGCGGAAGAACTTCTTCGGCGGGTCGAGCATGAAGTCCTCCTGCTCGATAAAGCAGGTCTTGGTGAAGCGCAGCGTGCGCGTGCCCATCTCGGGATGGTCGGGATGGTTTTCCAGCTCGATTTCCTCCACCCTGCCCTCGTCCCAGTTGGAGAAGGTGATCTTCAGCGGACGAAGCACAGCCATCGCGCGCGGCGCGGTGCTGCCCAGCGCTTCGCGGACGCAGGCTTCCAGCAGCGCGCCGTCCACGGTGGAATCCGCCTTGGCTACGCCGACGCGGCCGAGAAAATCGTGAATCGCCTCCACCGGATAGCCCCTTCTGCGCATGCCGACCAGCGTGGGCATGCGGGGGTCGTCCCAGCCGGCCACGTAGCCCTCCTCCACCAGCCGGCGGAGGTAGCGCTTGGACATGACGGTGCGCGTGATGTTCAGGCGCGCGAACTCGATCTGGCGGGGCGGTTGCTCAAAGTCGGCGTGCTGCACCATCCAGTCGTACAGCGGGCGGTGGATTTCGTATTCCAGCGAGCACAGCGAGTGCGTGATGCCCTCGATAGCGTCCTGAATGGGATGCTGGAAGTCATACATCGGGTAGATGCACCAGTCGTCGCCGGTGCGGTGATGGTGGCAGCGCTTGATGCGGTACATCGTCGGGTCGCGCATGAGCACGTTCGGCGAGGACATGTCGATTTTCGCGCGCAGAACGCGGCTGCCGTCCGGGAATTCGCCGTTCTTCATGCGCTCGAACAGGTCGAGGTTTTCCTCCACGCCGCGGTCGCGGTATGGGCTGTTCACGCCCGGCTCGGTGAGCGTGCCGCGATTCTTGCGCATCTCCTCGGGAGACTGATCGTCGACGTAGGCGAGCCCCTTTTTGATCATGCCGCGGGCGATCTCGTACAGGCGCGGGAAGAAATCGCTGGCGAAGTGCAGCTCCGCCCAGTGAAAGCCCAGCCATTCGATGTCGCGCTGGATGCCTTCCACGAATACGGTGTCTTCTTTGGCGGGATTGGTGTCGTCGAAGCGAAGGTTGCAGGTGCCGCCGTATTTCTTTGCAATGCCGAAATCGATGCACAGCGCCTTTACGTGGCCGATGTGCAGATATCCGTTCGGCTCCGGCGGGAAGCGGGTTTTAACGTGATCAAAGCGTCCCTGCTGAAGGTCCTCCTCGATATATTCTTCGATGAAGTTCGCGGCGCGCTTTTCGCCCATTTCCATGGCTGGACTCCTCCTTCTGCAAAAGTTATAGACTGAATTATACCATTTGGCGGCCGCATTTACGCAAGGGTTTTTGTTAATTCTTATTCGCCCCATGGATGGTTATCCGCACGTATTCGCTGTGTCCCGCGGTGCGGAAGGTGAATTTCCAGCCGCCTGCGCCGGAGGAAACGAGGGCGGTCATGTCGCCGAAGGCGGCGCGGCCGTATTCCACCGCGTTGAAGTGGAGCAGGCGGGCGACGAGGTTCATGGGCCAGATCTGGCCGTTATGGGTGTGGCCGGAGACGTGCAAATCGACCCCCGCGTCGGCGCAGGCTTGGAGGTCGGCGGGCTGGTGGTCGATCATGAGGATGAAATCCTCGCCGGGGTCTGCGCCTTGGAGGATTTTCTTGGCGGAGAGCCTTTCGGGGTCGCCCGCGGGCTTTCGTCCGGCGACGACGAAATGCGTATCAACGCGGACGGCTTCATCCTTCAGCACGGTCACGCCCGCGCCCGCGAGCATGCTTTCCACGTCCTCCGGCTTCAGGGGGCCGTCGTACGCGCCGTCGTGGTTGCCGAACACGTAGAACACGCCCATGGGGAAGGCGCGCTTTTTGAGAAGCTGGCACAGGAGGTCGAGCTGTCCGGGCGTGGTGTCTTCGTCCACGATGTCGCCGCCGAGCACGAGCATTTCCGCGCCGTCGCTTCGCGCGCGGTCGATCACGCCGATCAGCTTTTCAGCGTCGACGGGGCCGCCCAGATGCGAATCCGTAATCAGCGCCGCGCACACGTCGCCGACGGGCTTTACGGTAGTCAGGGCCTCGTCCGTGCGCTGGACGGCAGTCATATTCCATATGCCGTACACGCCCACCAGCGCGCCCAGCAGGAACGCAAGGCCGCGGCGGCTGAATGCGCGCAGCGTTTCTCGCGCTTTCCGCGCGCCGCGAAAGGGCTTCAGAAGCAGCGTGAGCGCGTCCCACGCGAGCAGCACGGCGCACAGGTGCACGAGAACCATCCACTGTGTGGTGAACGGCTCCCACAGAATCGCCATGCCGGTCATGGATACGCACATGGACACGATGCCGCCCGAGTGGCGCAGCCGCGCGTTCAGCGCGCGCATCGGTGCGAGCGCGCGCAGGTGCACAAGGAGGTTGACCGCGCAGAGAATGGCAATGCCCGGGTTCAGCGCGGAAATCAGCGCCTGCATACCGATTCCTCCCTTTTATTTGCCGAAATGACTTTCTTCTTCCTCCCGCGTCAGGCGGCGAAGCAGCGCCTCGCAGCTTTCATAGATTTGCTTGTAGGCGGTTTCGAAGTCGCCCGTGTACCACGGGTCGTCCACCTCGCCGGGGTGCGCGCTCTCGTCGCGCAGGCGGCGAATTTTGTTTTTCGGGTCGCCGCCGGTCATGCGCTTCAGGCTGTGGACGTTCGCGTCGTCCATGCCCAGCACGAGGTCGCTTTCGCGGTAGTCCTCCGGCGACATGCGCATGGCAGCGTGCGGCCCCACGGGGATTTTCCGGCGGCGCAGCTCGCTGAGAGCCTCCGGATACAGGCCGTTGCCGATTTCCTCCGTGCTCGTCGCCCGGGAGAACGCACGAAGCTCGTTTTCCTTTCCCGCGCGGCGCGTCAGCTCGCGAAAGATAAACATAGCCATCGGCGACCGACAGATGTTGCCGTGACAGACAAACAAAATGGTTTTCAAGCGAAACGCCGCCCTTCCCTTTTTCACAATTCTTTCCTTTTTTTTGACGCGCGCGCGGCGCGCCGGGTTCCTCCGCTTCCGCGCCTGCATTTCGGCGGAAAATGTGCTGTAGATATACGCACGCCGGAAGGAGACGATTCTCGCCATGAACGAACACGAAGGCCGCGGGTATCGTGCGCTGTACCTTTATTTTTCGGCCGTTCCCGGCGCTCGCGCCGAAGCTGTACGCGGAAAGGGGTATGGTGTCCATCGTGCTGATTCAGTCGCTGGCCGTCACCACGCTGGCGCTGTTTGAGTTCATTCCCGCGTTTTACCCGCGCAGCCGCGTGCGGCCGGAGCTTCTGGGGTGCGCGCAGAGCATGCTCACGTTCATCTCCTTCGGCGCGGGCAGCGTGATCGGCGGCATGCTGGGCGGCCTTGCGGCGGAAAAACAGGCGTCGCGCCGGTGCTTGCGTTCAACGGCGCGACGCTTCCGCTCGGCGCGGCGGCGCTGTATCGCCCCACGCGCCGGCTGAATCGGGAGGACGAGGAGGCGGTTACTTAATCTGCCCGTTCAGCGCGGGGCGGCGCAGGTAGTAGGGCGCGAAAACCGCAAAGCACAGAAAGCACAGGATGGAGCAGGCGAGAAACACCGTCTGCCGGGAGAATCGGTCGGCCAAGAAGCCGCCGCCGAAGTAGCCGATTACGCGCGCCACGCCGAAGCCGAACACGCTGATCAGCAGCTGGCCGGACGCGCGCCGGTTCGCGGGCACGGTCGCCTGCACGTATTTGGACACCGTTACCGTAATCACAATGAAGCCCCACGAGTGCAGAAGCTGGCTGAACATGGCCACATACGCGCTTTTCGCGACCGACACCAGCAGCCAGCGCAGAGCCAGCGTGATGGCGCTCACGCACATCAGCTTGCCCGCGCCGTACTTCTCAAACAGCCGGTCGGAATTGATGAGAAACGGCGTTTCGCTCACGGCGGAGATGAAATAGCACCAGCCCAGCAGGCCGTCGGTCGCGCCGGGCAGCGTGCGGAACAGCGGCGAGAAGAACGCGTAGAAGTATCCCAGCGTAATCTGCAGCGGCACCATGAACAGGAACAGAATCAGAAGCTCGCGGTTTTTAAACAGCGTCAGCATGCCGCGCGCGTCGTCCTTCTGGCGCACAAAGCCGGTTTTCGGCAGGTTCAGCGACGCGAGCGCGATCACAAGGCACAGCGCCGAAACCGTGTACACCACATATCTCCGGTCGCCCAGCACGTCCAGCACGTTGCCGAACAGCATCGCCACCACGGCGAACGACAGCCCGCCCGCCATGCGCACGGGGCCGAAGCGCCGCCCGTTTTCGGCCAGCGAAGCTAAAACGATGGAATCGCCCATCGGCTGAAGCGACGTATAAAACGCCGCGAACAGGCACGCGGTCACCAGAAGCACCCAGAACGCGTCCGAAATCAGATACGCCCCCATGAACGCCGCGGCGGCCACGGCCATCCACGCCAGCAGGCGGCTGCGGCTCCTCGCGCGGTCGCCCACCTCGCCCCAGAACTGCATGAAAAACACGCTCACCAGCGCGATCATGGCGTTAATCGTGCCGATTTGCGTGTTGTCCAGCCCGCGGTCGGTGTAATACAGCGACATGAAGCTTTGAAACACGCTGTTGGTCACGTAATAGGCCATCATAAACAGCGCGCACTTCACGCTCACGTCCTTGAAGAATTTTTTCATTTACAGCCTCTCCTTTATGCCTGAGAACGCGGCCTTTGTCCCGTCATAGCCAACGCTGCCGGAGCCACGCGGGTCTCGGCAGCGCTTGTTCGCGGGGAAACGAGAGAAACGCAAACGGATTCCCTCTCGGCCCCTTGAGGGGGGGAGCGACGCTCCCCCGCCTTCCCGGAGAATCAGCCCTTGATGCCGCCGCGGGCGACGCCGCGAACGATCTGCTTGCGGGCGAACAGGAACAGAATCAGCATCGGCAGCACGACCATCGTCGCGGCCGCCATAATGATTTCGTTGTTCGAGCCGCTCTCGGTGGTGAAGGTGAACAGGCCGTAGGGCAGCGTGCGGAACTCGTCGTGCACGATCACGAGCTTCGGCCACATGAAGCTGTTCCAGCTCGCCATGGCGTTCAGAAGCAGAATCGTCACAAGGCTCGGCCGCGCGATCGGCACCATAACCCTCCAAAGGTATTTCCAGTTGCCGGAGCCGTCCACCTGCGCGGAGTAATACAGGCTGTCCGGGATGGACATGAAGAAGTTGCGCAGGATGTAGGTATAGAAGATGGAGCTTGTAAACGGCAAAACGAGCGCGTACAGCGTGTCGTAGATGCCCAGCTTGACCATCGTCTGATAGTTGGTGATGACCAGCAGCTCGAAGGGAATCATCATCATCGAAAGCAAAAGCGTAAACAGCAGGTCGCGCCCCGGGAATTTCAGGCGCGAGAAGGCGAACGCCGCCAGAATCGTGGTAAACATGACCACGCCCACGGAGCTGAAGCACACCACGATGCTGTTCAGGAAGTAGCGTCCAAACGGCGCGGTATGCCACGCGGTCACGTAGTTGTCAAAGTTGAGCCAGTTCGCGGGCGTCATGCGCGGCGGGAACAGGTTCATTTCTCCGGCGGTCTTGAACGACGACGCGATCATCCAGTAGAAGGGGAACACCATGATCAGCGCGCCGAGAAACAAAAGCAGATACAGAAGCGTGCGCAGAAGAATCCGTTTCATGTGCTTCGCCCTCCTTCCTTATTGATAGACCCATTTGCGCTGAATCACCTTCTGCACCATCGTGAACGCGAAGATGATCAGAAACAGCACCATGGCCGCCGCCGCGGCATAGCCCAGCGAGTGGGATCCGTCGGAGATGTTGATGTTGTTGTAGATGTACCATGCCACCGTCTCCATGCCGTATCCCTGCGGCGAGCCGTTCCACAAAACGACCACGTCGGTATACACCTTAAAGGCGGAAATGGAGTTGATAATCAGCACAAGGCCGATCGTCGGCGAAAGCAGGGGCACGGTGATGCGGAAGAAGATGCGGCACGCGCCGCTTCCGTCCACGCGCGCCACGGTGTACAGGTTCTCGTCGATGTTCTGAAGGCCGGACAGCAGCAGGATAATCGTAAACGGCAGGCTCGACCACACGCCGTAAATCACCAGCACCGCCATGGATACCGCGTGGTTGCCGGATTGAAGCCAGTTGATCTTCTCCCCGCCGAAGGTGGTGATAATCGCGTTGATCAGGCCGAAGTTCTCGTTGAACATCCATCTCCACACAAGACCCACGGCCGTCGCCGTCGTAACCATGGGGATGAAGTAGGCGGTCTGGAACACGCCGTTCAGCTTGATTTTCTGGTTCAGAAGGTACGCCATCAGGATGGACAGCGCCGCCGTGATCGGCACGGTGAGCACCACGTACAGCGCGGTGTTCTTCAGGCTGCGCATGAAGATGTTCGTCGTGCCCTCAAGGCCGAACAGCACGAATTTGTAGTTGCCAAGGCTCCACCGGATAAAGCTGGCGCTGGCGTTCTTGCCCATCGTGTACTTTTCCTGAAAGCTCATAATCGCCACGCGAATCATGGGATAGAACGTGAACACGCACACGCCCACGAAGAACGGCAGAAGGTAATCCACCGGCTCGAGCCGCGCGCCCAGCGCCGCGCGCCCCTCCTCGTCGCGCTTCAGCCACAGGATGAGAAGCAGCGCGGCGAGCGCCGTCAGAATCGCGCCGATGGTCACAAGCGCCTGCCAGTAGTACATAATGGCGTAGTTTTTTGTGGAGGAAACGCTCATTTCCTTCTTCACGGAGGCCATTGTAATCGCGTCCGCCGCGCCGTCGGTGACGCCCGCGATTTTTTCCACGATTTCGTCCAGCCGTTTTTCGGCCTCGGCCTTCACGGCGGCCTGTGCGTCGCTGCCCTCCAGCTTCGCGTTTACGCTGTCGATATAGGTGATGAGCGCGGCGCGAATCACCTCGCGCTCGTCGTCTCCGGCATTCAGGCCGTTCTCAATGGCGGTCTTCACGTTTTTCTTCTTGGCGCTGAAGCCGTTCTGAATGGTCTTCTGCGCCTTCGCATCGTCCGCCGCAGCCTGAAGCGCCGTCTTGAGCTCCTTTTCGGCGTTCTCATGAATGGCCTTCACGCGCGCAGGAAGGCGCTCGCTCTCCGTCTTTCGCGCGAGCAGGCCGCGCCCCGCGAGACCAAGGCCAAGGCCAAGCAGGCCGATCAGCGCAAACAGCACCACGTGCACGAGCACGCGCTGCACGCCGCGCCGATGCTTTCTTTTTCTCCCTGTCATCAGTAGCGCACCCCCGTATTTTCGTCAAACAGGAACACGCCGCGCTTTTTAAGCCCCAGATACGCGGTGTCGCCGGCCTTGAAGCCGTAGTCGGACGCGATATAGGCGCGGAAGTCGGCGCCGCCGAAGGTCAGGATGGCCATTTCCTCCTTGCCCATCTGGTACACGCTCTTCACGGCGCAGGTCAGCGTCTCGGCGCTTTCCTGCGGCTCCACGCTGAAGCTCTCGGCGCGCACGGCCAGATGCACGCGCGTCTCGCCGTCCATCTTAAAGCGCGGAATCGAAACGGGCTTCGCGCCGCCGTCGCCATAGAACATGCCGCCCCTGAACGTGCCGGGCAGGTTGTTGATCGGTGGGTTTCCGAGGAAGTCGGCCACAAACTGGTTCGCCGGCTCGTTGTACAAAGCCTGCGGCACGTCGTACTGCTGCTTCACGCCCGCCTTCATCAGCACGATGTGGTCGCTGATGGACATGGCCTCCTCCTGATCGTGGGTAACGAAGATGGTGGTCACGTGCGTCTTCTGCTGAATGCGGCGAATTTCCTCGCGCATCTCCAGCCGCAGGCGCGCGTCAAGGTTGGAAAGCGGCTCGTCCAGAAGCAGAAGGCGCGGGTTCTTCACCAGCGCGCGCGCAATGGCCACGCGCTGCTGCTGGCCGCCGGAGAGCTGCTTGGGC
This sequence comes from bacterium, assembly GCA_963618055.1. GTDB lineage: Bacteria > Bacillota > Clostridia > Christensenellales > Aristaeellaceae > SFHK01. Next base: position 14,975 of record CAVERI010000058.1, read on the forward strand.
TTTCGATCCAGCATCGTCTCCACGTGTACCAGCTCCGCCATTTCCTTCGCGCGGCGAATGCGCTCTTCCTTGGGTACCTTCTGAATTTCCAGCGGGAAGCAGATATTATTCAAAACCGACATGTGCGGGTACAGCGCGTAATTCTGGAAAACGAGACCGATTCCGCGCTCCTCCGGCGGCATTTTCGTAACGTCGTCCTTGTCAAACCAGATTTTTCCGTCCGTCACCGGCAGGATGCCGGCGAGCATGTTCAGAATCGTGCTCTTTCCGCAGCCGGACGGCCCCAATAGCGCAATCAGCTCGCCGTCCTCCATTTCCACGTTGAAATGATCCACGGCGGTCAGCGTGCCGAACTGTTTGGTCAGGTTCTCCATCTTTACCCGCATTGGCATATCCCTCCACGTAAGCGTTTCTACCCCATCCCAATTATACCAGACGAAGCCGGAAATGCAACCTTTCAAATAACTTTTCTCTTTAGCCGCGCGTAAAATGGCGAGAAATGGAAGGGGGGGAATTGCGGACGGGGAAGGCCGCGCCGCGGGAAGAGCGTCTAAGGAAAAGAAAAACCACCGGTTCGGCCGGTGGAACTTCTTCAGGCACGCCGCTTGGATACGGTTTGCGCGGCGTATTCGGCGATGCGGCGGCTGGCGTTCTGGGGAATGTGGCGGCGCTGGCAGCGAAGCATGGTCTCGGCGACGGACGGGTCGGCCAGCATATGATTCACCATGGCGGAGAGCGCCTCGTTTGTTTCCGGGCACATGGCGAGGCCATTGCGCGCCATATATTCGGCGTTGTTGCTTTCCACGCCCTCGATCGGGTGCACGGCCACCAGCGGCACGCGCTGAACGAAGGTCTCCGTGCTGGTCAGGCCGCCGGGCTTGGAGATCACGATGTCCGCGGCGCGAATCAGCCGGTGCAGGGGTTTAACGAAGCCCATCACCTGCAAACGGCGCGGGTCGCGGCACAGCCGGGACAGCCGCCGCATCAGCCGGCGGTTGCTGCCGCACACGGCCACGATGCGCACGTCCCTCGGCAAATCGCGCAGAAGCGCGCTCACGGCGCCCGGCATATGCCCCGCGCCCATGCTGCCTCCGGCGATCAAAACGCAGCGCTGGTCGGGATCCAGCCCCGCGTCCAGCTTCGCCTGCCGCTTGTCCGTAACCTCGCAAAGCGACGGGTCTACCGGGATGCCCGTGGCCACAATCGTGTCGCGCCGCATGCCCTTTTCGGCGTAGCCGTCGATAAACGATTCCTCGGGCACGAAAACGGTGTCCAGCTCCGTTTCATTCCAGAACGGCTGCACGTCGTAATCGGTCACCACGCCGCCCATCCACACGTCGGTCAGCCTGTGGCGCTTGACGTAGGTCAGCTGCTGCGCGCCGAAAATGTGCGTGGTAATCACGCCGTCCGGGTTTTCTTTATTGATGAAATCGGCCAGCCGCCCGGCGTTTTGCACGTTCACGGCATACACAATGCTCTTGTGCCGGTGCGAGGCCACGCGAAACGACAGCGAATAAATCACGCCGAAGAGCTTCGGTGTGTACCGCACGATGCCCAGATAAACGCCGCACACCAGCTTCGAGCGGAACGGGCTCACGATGCCCAGACAGTCGCACACCTGCGCCTCGTCCCCGCGCTCGATCAGCGCCTGTTTCACGGCGTTCGCCGCCGTGTTGTGCCCGCCGCCGGTGCTGAGCGATAAAATCAAAAATTTCATAGCCGCATGTTCCTATGCCATTTCTTAGCGTTCCAAGCTTATCATACCATAACCCGGCGAGCCTGTAAAGTAAAACTCCCGTTTGACAGGGCAGGATGGGTATGCTAAAATTGAAGCGCAATGAGAAAGCAGGGCGGCTGTGCGCGGAGAACGGGACGGCGGAGGGAACCATATGAAGTATGGAATCATTGGAAATTCGGGGCATTATTCGCAGGTGCTGGAGGCCATGCGCGGCGGGCAGGTCTGCGCGCCGTGCGCCGTCGCGCCGGGCAGCCGCGCGGAGGACGTGCGCGCGCTGGCGGAGAAATGCGGCTGCCGCGTCTATGATGACTGGCGGCGCATGCTGGATGAGGAAGCGCCGGAAATAGCCGTGGTCAATCCGTGGTTCGCGGATACGGCGGGCATTTCCATCGAGTGCCTGAAGCGCGGTATTCACGTGTATTCGGAAAAGCCCGTCGCGACGGAAATGGACGCGCTGGACGCGCTCGAGAGGGCGTATCGCGAAAGCCCGGCGGCGCTGGGCTGCATGCTGAACCTGAACTGCTGCGCATGGTATAAGGCGCTTTCGGGCGCGATTGAAAAGGGCGAAATCGGCGAGGTGCGCCTGATTCACGGGCAGAAGAGCTACCGAATGGGGCAGCGCGGCGCGGTCTATCATCGCCGCGAGACCTACGGCGGCACGATTCCGTGGATTGGCATTCACGCCGTGGACTGGGTGCTTCGGCTGGGCGGCAAATGCGAATGGGTCGCGGCGACGCACACCACCGCCGCGAACCGCGGAAACGGCGATATGGAAACCGCCTGCGCGGTGCTTCTGCAAATGGAAAACGGCGTAATCGGCACGGTGGAATGCGACTTCCTGCGCCCGACCGGCTCCGCGCGCCATGACGACGACCGCCTGCGCGTGACCGGCACGCGCGGCATGCTGGAGGCCATCGACGGTCGCGTGTATCTGGAAAACGAAAGCCCGCGCCGGGAGCTTCCGCTGCCGGCGGGCGAAAACCCGTTTGCGCGCTTCGTAAACGCCATCGGTACGCCCCTCGCGGACGAGCTGGCGCGGGAGGCTTTTGAGGATACGCGCATATGCCTGCTGGCGAGACGCGCCGCAGACGAAGGAACGATCGTGCGCGCGTGACGGCGGCCTGCGGGCGCTTCCGGGGCATGATAGAATGATAGCAAGCCGATAAGAAAAGCGGGAGGGATGGAAGAATGCTCACGAAAAAGCTGCCGATTGGCGTAGACAGCTTTGAAAAGCTGCGCCGCGAGGATTTTTATTACGTGGACAAGACCGGCCTGATCGTCGATCTGCTGGCCGACTGGGGCGAGGTCAATCTGTTCACGCGCCCGCGGCGGTTTGGAAAAACGCTCAATATGAGCAT
>CAVERI010000059.1:0-4547 GCA_963618055.1 bacterium
GCGTTGCCGTCAATAGTACTGTTGTACGTGGATACGGCGCGACGGCTGACGAGCTCAGCGGCACGGCTGCCGTCATTGGCGGCATCGTGATGATGGTCGTCGGCTCGCTCGTCTCGTGGATTGGCTCCTTCTGCATGTACGGCTTCGGCCAGCTGGTTGAAAATTCCGACATCCGCACCCGCGTCGCTCTTCAGCAGAGCAAGAAAGAACTCTCCGAGGGCGAAAACTGATCAAACTGAAAACACACAGCACAGGTTTTTCAGAAACAAATAAGCGCCAATACTTCAAACAGGTGTTGTTCAACGGTTTCACCCGTGCCAACACCTGTTTGAAGCATTGTAAAAATGCAAATCCCTCAAATTGTTGAAAATCGTTTTTGCAATGGCGTGTGGTCAAATCACCATCAACAATGAAAAAGAGACGTTTGAACAGCCGAACACCAAAGAATAGCCGAACATTTGCATCCTTCGAAGGGTTTTCCTGCCCCCTTGCGTTGCCGGCGTTCCATTTCCTTCTTATTCCAAGACTTCACCCGTCTCCGCGTCAATATACATGACGAACACATTCGTCTGGTTTCGACAGATTCCGCTGGCAAACCGCCAAGCCGGGCGCACAGCCATAATCGCATGATAGTCCATATCGTCTTCCTTTAACTCAGGAACTAAGCGCCAGCATAATCCGACTTCTTGAATTGCGAATCCATCGCTATCTTCCTCAGGAAACGCATCGACATAATCCATATTCTCTCTGAGAATATGAATTGCATCCTCCAAAGATATATTTATAGCAGCGCTGCCCTGCTCTTCATAGCTTCTACACACACCATCGATACGCAGTAACCCACTGTCATCAATATATAATTGTAGTACGTCACCTTCAACTTCGGAATTAGGCAAAACATCACTGGCAACAGGTATTCCATTTAAGAACCGCTCATATTCCACGAGGTAAATTCCTGTTGAAATATAGTTTTTCGAATTTTCCACATACTTTCCATCATTTGAAGGAAGCGCATAGGTGTGGCTCCACGTAAAGCCCTTCCACTCAAACTTTTTCGAAAACCGTTCAATCCAGCCTTGAGCAATTCCCCTTGCCTGCTCCGGCGTCATGGTAAGACCATCTGCCTGTACACCTTCTGTTGCTGAAGAACTGTTTCTAACAATTTCCCTTTCTGTAGAGCAATATACCAATGTGCAAAAATAGGACTGGTATCGAGTGTGCTTTTCGCCTAATGAATACGCGCGCTCACGATCCTTATCTGCGACAAGATTGGACAGAAGCTCCTCCGTGCTTTTTCCTTCAAAACTGTCGGCAATTTCTGCCTGTGAGTCTCCGAAAAAGACTTCCAGCCATGCCTCTTTGCTCGATGAAGGATAATTTGTCCTGTATGTCGGCAATCGTATGCCCGTTTCAATCGGCTGGACGTCTGCGTCAATCATCAAATGAAAAAATGAACCCGTCAACTCCTGAGTAACATGAATCATCGAATCGACTTGCTTAACAGGTATACCATCCTCTGCAAGGGAGCAATGCGTCATCAGCAGAACGCCAATAAACAGGGCAACAAATAAACGCAGCTTCATCATAGCCTCCTTCTACAGCTTGAGGAACATTGCCCCCATGCCTGTCGCAATGATTCAGTTTCTCACTCCTTAGTCGGCGTACACCAGTCCGTCGAATACCTCGGTCTCGTCCACCCAGCTTTCGCCGATCTGAATCGTGGCCGTGTATTCGCCCTGCATTCTCACCCAGCCGCCCTCGTCCAGCGCGGCGTCCACGACGTACAGCCAGCGGCAGTCGTCGGTCGCGCTGATAATCGCCTTTTCGCCAGCCGTCAGCGTTTGAACCGGCTCCGTGTCATAGCGGGACGCGAGCACGGGCAGGTTCTTCTTCAGCGTGACAATCTGTCCCATCGGATACACGTCGCGCGGAACCTCCGTCACAAGGTGCTCCTCCGTGGCTTGATCTGTATCCGCGTCCCAGTAATACGCGCTTGCGATCACGTAGTCCGCCGGGCGATACCATGTTCCGAGCAGGCGCGCGCGGATAGTCGTGCTAAAATCTCCGCTCTCGTCAAACTCAATCGTTTCAGGCAGCGCGGGCACCAAGCCAAGGTTGTACAGCACGCCGTCCCTGTACATGAACATGTACGTGATCGGGTCGTCACTGGGGCCGTATTCGTAGGGCATGATCAGCGTGTAGAAGCCGTCCTCCCCATAGGGAATCTGCACGGTGGCGTATTTTTCCGCCACGGCGCAGCAGCCTTCCACGGCGAAGCTTTGGTCGTTCACAACCACGGTAATATCTCCGTCGTCGTATTCGTCCAGCGCCGTCTGAATTTCGACGGTCGACTTCTTTTTGCTGCCGTCCAAATCGGCGACGTATTTGTCGCCGAGCGCGTGCAGCTTGATCTGCGGCGCTTCCGCGATGGAAACCGTGAGCATGCCGAGAATCATCATGGCAATCAGCGTGAGAACGCAAATTTTCTTCATACGTACCCTCCCCTTTCTTCATAAATTTTAGACGCACGGCGCTTCCAGAACGTTCCACGTTCCCCGGACATTTTTCTTGACAAGCCGCATCATTGCGAGTACGATATTCTTGAAATTTTTTGTGATTCGGAGGCGCTGAATGCACCCATATCTGCACATCGCAACGCTTGCCCTGCCCGCCTACGGCGTGTTCTGCGCGCTGGGCGTCGTCGTCTCCTGCGTGATGACGCTTTTCCGCGCGCGTCGGTTCGGCATCCGCGCCGACCGGGCGCTGTTTGTGTACACGGCGGCGCTCGTCTGCGGCCTGCTCGGCGCGTCCCTCACCTATATGCTGATCACCTATTCCCCGCGGGAGCTTTTTTCCATGCTTCGCCGCGGCGCGTTCCTTCGCGAATATCAGCCCGGCTACGTGTTCTACGGCGGCTTCCTGCTCGGCGCAGCCGCCGCGCTGCTCGCCGCGCGCATCGTGAAAACGCCCGTTCGCGCCCTTTCGCGCACGCTGCTTCCCTGCCTTCCGTTCGCGCACGCGCTGGGGCGCGTCGGCTGCTTCTTCGCCGGATGCTGCTATGGGCGCGAGGCGCGTTGGCTGCCCGGCGTAGTATATCCCGAGAACGCCGAATGGGTCGGCGCACCCGCGGGCGTTCCGCTGGTGCCCACGCAGCTGATCGAGGCCGCGATTCTGCTGGTGATCGGCGCGATTCTGCTTTGGCGCGCCCGCAATCCGCGCGCAAACCTGCTTCGCGATTATATCCGCCTGTACGCGCCGGTACGCTTTTTCATGGAATTTCTGCGCGGAGACGCCATTCGCGGCGCGTTCCTGTTTCTCTCCACGTCGCAGTGGATCAGTCTCGCGCTGCTTGCGCTCACCTTCCTCCCGGCGTTCCGCAGACGCGCCGGCGAGTGATCACCGGGAGCATCTTTCCCGCAGCATGAAACGCTATCTCGGCGTCACTCCAAGCGAATTTCTCTGCAATCTGCGGCTGGATCACGCCGCCGGACTGCTCCGGATCACCTCCATGCCTGTGCTCGACGTGTGCATGGCCAGCGGCTTCGAAAACCCCGCCTATTTTCACCGCAGGTTCCGCGAAAAATTCGGCATGGCGACCGGCCGCTTTCGCGCGGCGGTCAATGGAAAATCACAATAGTACATGTTTCCATCATCCCGCGGCAGGACGAATTTCCGCGCGAATGCTATACTTTTCATCGAAAGCGTTTTAGAAGGAGCGAGAAAGATGGAAAAAAATCCGTTATGGTATCATTGGTCTGAGCATGGGCGCGTATCACGCGAAGGGCGTTGCCGCGCAGGCGGAAAGCGAGCTCGTGGCCGTTTATGATCCGAATCCCGAAGCCGTGGCCGCCGTCGTTCGCGGCAGTCGTCCCCTGCGCGCTGCGGAATCGTGGCAGGAAATTGCGCAGGCCGACGATATCGACGCGGTGGTCGTCTGCACGCCCGACCAGCTTCACGAGGAAATGACGATTTCAGCGCTGGAGCACGGCAAGCACGTACTGTGCGAAAAGCCGATGGCGCTGACCCGCGAAGCCTGCGCGCACATGATCGCCGTTTCCGAAGCCACCGGCAAAAGGCTGATGGTCGGTCAGGTCTGCCGCTGCGCCCAAGCGTTCGCCAAGGCAAAAGAACTGATCAACGCGGGCGAAATCGGCGAATTGTACTATGTGGAAAGCGAGTACACGCACGACTATCTGAAGGTGCGCGGCGCGAACGACTGGCGCGTCGACCCGATGCGCTACGGTCTGCTGGGCGGCGGCTGCCACGCGATGGATCTGCTCAGCTGGATCGCTGGCCGTCCGAATGAGGTGTTTGCCTACTTCAACCACAAGATGCTGAAGGACTGGCCCACCGACGATACCACGATCGCCGTGCTGAAATACCCGAACGACGTGATCGGCAAGGTGTTCTGCAGCATCTCCTGCAAGCGCGACTACACGATGCGCAGCCTGTTCTACGGCTCGAAGGGCACAATCATCTGCGACAGCACCAGCCCGGAGATGACGATCTTCGATGAGAACCATACGCCCCGCAAGCTGCCCATCGAC
>CAVERI010000059.1:4626-17055 GCA_963618055.1 bacterium
GCTGCGACGCTGCGGACACCGTGTGCATCTGCCTGAGCGCGGTTGAATCCACCAAGTCCGGCCTTCCGGTGAAAATTTTTCTATCTCAAATAAGCAAAGCATGTGCCCGTCGGATACGCTCCGGCGGGCACGTTTTTTACATGCGTTTGCGTTTTTTCATGCTATTCAGCAGCTGGTCTGTGGCTTCACCCGCGGCGGGTACTGCCTTTTTCTGCGGCTTCTTCGTCTTTTCCGGCTTCGTTTTCGCCGGTTTCTCCTCCTTGGGCGGCTTTTCGCGGTGCAGATACCGTTCCAGCGCGCGCTCCCAGCCCAGTCTTTGCAGCGCCGCGCCGAGCACAAATACGATCAGCGCGGCAATCAGCAGCGCGTCGGTAATGTCCTTTCGCGTGCGCACAGGCTCGTTCGCTTCAGACAGCGTAATCGCGCCCTCGAATACCTGCCCGCCTCCGTCCACGATGCTCTGCACAAACGCCTCACGTTTTTCCGTCGACGGCAGGTCGTATTCGCTGGAATAGTTCTTTACAAAGCCGCCCTCGAGCAGCGTCGTGTCGCCATCCGCAATCGTTACGGCATACGCGCCGTCCTCGCCCGCCGACCAATTCGCCTCGTACACGCCCGGCGCGGTCTGGGAAAGCGCAAGCGCGGTGGTTTCGCCGTCCGGCGTCAGCACGTTCGCAATCGGGTTTTCCGGCCGTTCGGCGTTTTCGTCGGCCTTATAGGTGATCGTGTCCGCCGTCGCCGTCATCTCGCCGGTCTGCCCGCGCTGGGGGAGCACATAGTTCACCATCCCGGCGAAGAACCGCGCGCCGTCCTGCCACGCCAGATAATCCGCCGTCCACGCGCCGCTGGTGTCGCTCGTCCACGCGAGCACGCGTCCCGCGCCGTACTGCCACCATGCCAGCACCGGCTCGTCCTTGTCGCTCACCAGCGCCACGTTCGCCAGACTCTTTTCCGTCGTCGCCAGATAGCCCGTCAGCTGCGGAAGTCCCTCGTAATCGGTCAGCGTGCTGTTTTCGGCAATCAGCGGCGTGAACACGCGGTTCTGCACATAGCTGCCCGACACGAGATAGGTTTCCTTGGTGAAAATCTTCGGGATGTTGTCGAACTCGTTAGTCACATAGCAGCGCCCGTTTCCGATCTGCGCCAGTCTGCGCAAACCGCTCGCGTCCGCGCCGTTTCCGACGGCCACGGTCGTCAGCGTGATGCCTGCCTCCGCCATTCGCTGCACGACAGATTCATACCCGCCGTCGGCCGATTCGCCGTCGGTCAGGAAGATCACGTGCTTCTGCTGCGCGTCGCACTCGGCCAGCGCCGTATAGGAATTGTACAACGCCGTATAGAACTCCGTGCCGCCGCCGGGACGGATGGTACCGATTGCGTTCTGCACAGCCGCCACGTCGGTAACGTTCTGAAGCTCGACGACCCACTTGGCCGCGTCGTCAAACGCGATTACGCCCACCTTGTCGTTCTCGGTCAAAAGCTCCGCGGCGCGCATGGCCGCCTCCTTGGCGAGCTCCAAACGCGTCGTGCCGTACTGCCCGTCCGTCATTGAGCCGGATTTGTCGATTACCAGCATCAGCGCCAGCGAGGGCATGTCCAGCTTGTTCTTCACGTCGATCGTCACCGGAAGCAGCTCTTCCAGCTTGCTTCCCCGGTACGCGCCCAGCGCGTAGCTGCTGTCGCCGCCAAACACGCACAGGCCGCGTCCCAGCGAGCGCACCGCCGCGGTCAGCGCGTCCATCTGCGCGTCGGTGATCGCGTCCGCGTCCACATTGCAAAGCAGAATCGCGTCGTACCGGCGATAGCTCTCCGACGCGTCGGGCATCCGCTCGGGCGTTACGCGCTCATAGTCGATTCCCGATGCGTCCAGCATCGCGGCCAGCTCGTCACCCTCGCCGCCGCGCCCTTCGACCAGCAGCACGCCCGGCGCGCCGCTGACCACCATGAAGCACGCGCGGCTGTTGTTGGCGCTCACACTGTCGCCGTTCACGACGATCTGCGCCGAATAGCTGACCACGCCGGAGGTCTGCGCAACGTCGGTAAACAGGAAGCGGTTTTCGCCCCGGCGAAGCTCGATTTCGCGCTTCTGCACCGGCTTGCCGTTTGCGTACAGAATCAGCGTTCCGCTCGCTTCCACATTGGACTGAATCGTGCCGCGCACGGTAAACTGCTGCCCCAGATAGCAGCTGGACGGCGCGGTGATTTCCGTCAGCTGCGCGTCCGGCGTTTCCCCGGGCGCACAGATCAGCGCGTCTGCCTGCACGCCGTTCGCGTCCGACGCGCGGAGCGGCTCCGCCTGTCCGTCGGTCAGAATCACAATCTGCCCGTTTGCGTCATCGGGAAGCAGCGCCTTTGCCAGCTCCAGCGCGTCGTTTACGTCGGTCGCCTGCCGCTGAACGCGCGCGTACTGTCCGGCGTACACCGGCGTTTCGGACAGCGCGGTTTCCACCATCGCGTCACCGCCGAAGGCGATCACGCCGGCGCGCGTCTTCGCGGGGAGATGGGAAAGCGCGTCCTTCAGCGCCGCTTCCGCCGTCTGAAGTCCGTCGTGCATTGAGTCGGACGCGTCCAGCAGGAACCACACGGCGTTGCTGCGCGCGCTGCCCAGCACGTTTGTCCCAGCCAACGCCAGCACGAGCAGCACAAGGAAAATGACGCGCACGCACTCCGTCACGCGCGCCTTTAAGCCCTTCGCGCGCATGCGCCGGTCAATCAGAAGGCACGCAAGCCCGGCAATGGGCAAAAGAAGGAGATACCACGGCCTTAAAATTTCAATACCCACGTCGGCTCACCCACCATTCCACCATGCTTACGGCCAGCGCCAGACAGACGAGCAGCCGCACATAGTCGCGGCCCGCCGCGCGCTGCGCGTTTCCCGCGCCCGCGTTCACGGACGGCGCAACCTCGCGCACGTCCAGCTCGGCCGCGTTCAGGCCGACGACGAACTGAGTTTCCCGCACGTCGTCCCTCGCGGTTTGCGAAAGCGTGTACAGACCCGGCTTGTTCAGCGCGCACGGCAGCGTCATCCGAACGCCGTCGGGATCCATTACCTCCGCCCGGCTCTCGGAGGCCGCCGAAAAGCGCAGCGTGTCCCCCGCCTTCAGGCCGTCGGTCGCCAGCGTCGTTTCCTCCAGCATCTCGCTCAGCAGGTTGCGCATCAAAACCGGAAAACCGAGCCGCAGCGGGAAATTGGTGTTGTGCAAATCAAAGCCGAACACCACGCTGTCGTCATCGGCGGAAATCAGCGTGTCCCCGTTCAGACTCAAAAGCGTTCGCCCGCCCGTCAGCGGCCGATAGGAACGAACCGCCACGCCGTCTACGGACACGCCGTCCATCAGCGCTTCGCGATTCGAAACGACAAGGCTGCCGTTCTCGGCCAGCTTCTCCTCGCCCGCCGTGATCGACGTCGCCCCCGTTCGGGAAATCACGGTCAGCCCATTCTGAACGGCGACATACATTTCCGCCTTCGCGCTCGCAAGCCCTTCAAAGTCTGTCTTTACCAGCTCCACATCCTCGCGCAGGCCGATGGCCGTTTCCAGAAACACGTTTTTGTCTCCGGCATAGGCCACGACGTGACTGCGCGTTTCCTGCGGAACGCCCCACGCTTCGTTGTCCTCCGCGAGCGCGTCCGATTGCCGAATGCGGGCATGTACCGCCTGCACGTCGTCGGGCAGCGTGAACGATACGCCCAGCGTCTGCTCCTTTTCAAGCGACACCGTGTGCACGTCCCACAGCGCGCCGTCCGCCTCAATTTCCAGCGTCACGTCGCAGGCTTCCCCGTAATTGGCCACGACCACCACGGCTTCGTTTGCATCCGCGCGGCGCGCCAGCTTCACGGACAGAATCGCGCGGTTCTCCGCGCCCCTTCCGGCGTTGATCGTCCGGATTCCCTCCGGCGCTTCGTAGTCGTCGGAAAACACGATGATGTTCAGCCCGTCGATTTCCCGCGCCATCGCCTGCGCCAGCGAAACCGCGCGCTCCAGCGCGGCCCCGGCATAGCCCGCGCGCACGGACGAAATCGCCTGCTTCACGCGCACGGTATCCTCACTGCGCGACAGCGGCGTTTCCACCTCGCTGCCCGCGGTAATCACCGTGACGCTGCTGCCCGCGGCCATCTCGTCCACCATGCGCAGCGCGCGTTCCTTCGCCTGCTCCATGCGGCCATCCGCGCGCATGCTGAGTGACGTATCAAATATCAGCACATAATCGCCGCCCGCCAGCCCCTTCGTCGCCGGATGCATCAGCGCCAGCGCCAGCAGAGCCACGACGGCCAGCTGCAAAACCATCAAAAGGTTCTTTCGCAGCTTTTGAAAGGGACGGTTCGCGTTCTGATCGGCCAGCATGCGCCGCCACAGATATGTAGACGGCACCTCATGCTCCTCAAAGCGCCGCTTCAGCATATACAGCGCCAGTATCGCAGCCAACCCCAAAAACGCCCACGCGCCGCCCGTCTGTATAAATTCCATCAGAGCCTATCCTCTCAAAATCCCTTTATTGCACAGAGCCCGCCGTCATCAGCCGGCGCAGCATCTCCCCGGACGCGCCCTCGCCCGCGATCAGCTCAATCAGCTCGATTCCGCGCTTATGGCAGAACCCGCGCAGCTCCTTTCGGAACGCGTCCAGTGCCTTCTGGTATTCCCGCAGTACCTCGCCGCCGGCCATCAGGTCGAGATAGCGCGCGTTCTCGCTGTCCGTCAGGCGCACCGCGCCCTCAAAGCGCGGCTCCACCTCCTCCTCTGCGAGCACGTGCAGCACGATGACCTCCTGCTTTCGAAACAGAAGCGACGAAAGCGCGCGCGCATAGCCGGAATCGCTGAACAGATCGCTTATAAGAATCGTCAGCCCATGCGTGCCCATTGAAAGCGCGGGAACCGCACCGTCCAGATCGGTTTCGCCCGACGGCTCGCCGGCTTCCAGAAAGCGCTCCATGCGCAGAAAGTCCTTCTTTCCGGCAAACCGCCCGCCGTCGCTCGCCGCCCCGCCGCGCAGAAGCGCCACGCGAAGGCGGTCGCCGCCGGTCAGCGCAAGATAGCCCAGCATCTCCGCGCACACAAGGCAGGTTTCCCATTTCGCCTTCATCGAACGGCTTGCGTCTACGAGCAGCGTAATTTCCGCCTCCTGCTCCTCCATAAACAGCTTGAGAAACAGGCGCTCGAAGCGCGCGTAGGCGTTCCAGTCCACGCGGCGCACGTCGTCGCCGGGCACGTATTCGCGAAAATCCGAAAATTCCGCCGAGCTGCCCAGCGCGCTCGATCGCCGCGCTCCGCCGGCCGCGCCGCGCGTTCGATTCTTCAGCCTCAGCGCCAGCGCGTCCAAGCGGGCAAGTGTTTTGTCATCCAGCATGGTTCGGGCCTCACTTCGTGATCTTCATCAGCTCGCGCAGGATGCCATCGGCCGTCATGCCCTCGGACAGTCCTTCGAAGCTAAGCGCAACGCGGTGCCGAAGGCACGCGGGCGCGACGAAATCAATATCGTCAAACGACACGTTGTAGCGTCCCTCCATCAGCGCGTGCACGCGCGCGGCGGCAATCAACGCCTGCGCCGCGCGGGGGCTTGCGCCGAAGCGCAGGAACTTGCGCGAAATCTCCGGGCTTTCGGGAATATCCGGATGCGTGTTCAGAAGGAGCTTCAGCGCGTATTCCTTGACCGCCTTGGCCACGGGCACCTCCCGCGCCACGGCGCGCATGCGCAGAAGCGCGTCGCCGTCGGCCACCTTCTCGGCATGCTGTTCCCCGCCGCCCACGGTCATGTCCACGATGCCGGACAACTCGTCCAGCGTCGGGAACCGCACCAGCACCTTGAACAGGAAGCGGTCGAGCTGCGCTTCCGGCAGCGGATACGTGCCCTCCTGCTCCACGGGGTTCTGCGTCGCCAGCACGAAATACGGCTCGCTCAGCGCGTGCGTCTCGCCCGCCACCGTCACCGAATGCTCCTGCATCGCCTCCAGCAGCGCCGCCTGCGTTTTCGGCGTGGCGCGGTTGATTTCGTCCGCCAGCACGATGGAAGCGAACAGCGGCCCCGGCTGGAAGCGGAACTCATTGCCCGCCTCGCCCTTCACGATGATGTTCGTGCCGGTAATGTCCGCCGGCATCAGGTCGGGCGTGAACTGAATGCGGGAAAACGGCAGGTCAAACACGTTTGAAAGCGTGCGCACCAGCCGCGTCTTGCCCAGTCCGGGCACGCCCTCCAAAAGTACGTTGCCGCCGGCGATCAGCGCCATCAGCATATGATCGACGACCTCCTGCTGGCCGACGATTTCCTTGGCAATCTGCGCGCGAATGTCCTCTACCTGCGAGCGGAACGCGCGAATGTCCGCTTCCTGCACATGCGTTTTTTCCATATATCCTCCGTGCGTCACTTTGTCAGCGCGCTGAAATAGTCGTTTGCCCACTGTCTGGCGGAATCGGACAGCTCGCTCGATTCCGCCGCGGCCGCCGCAGCCTCGGCATAGCTGCCTGCCACGCGGTTATAGGGAATGTAGCCGTCGATCGCGCCCGCGCCGGGGCCCATTTCGATCACCTGATCCTGCCCTTCCCGAACCTCTCCGGTCACGCTGCTCACATCGCCGCCGTCGCCCAGACGCGTGGGGTCGTAAATCTGTTCGTATTCACCCTGATTAAAGCGGCTTCCGCCGCGGTTGCCCGTGCCGCCGCGGCTGCCCTCCGTGTATCCCTGATCGAGATTCGTCGAGCCCTTTCCGGCGCCGCCGCCGGGCTTGTTGCTCTGGCCGTTGCCCTGACCGCTTCCGCCGCCCTGACTGCCGCCGCTTCCAGACTGATTTCCGCCGCCCTGTCCTGCGGCCGCCGCGAGACGGCTGCCCGCCTGCGCGTTGGCCTTCATGGACGCAAGCAGCGCCTGCGCCGACATTTGTCCGCCGCTGTTCAGCGCTTGACTGAGCGCGCTCGCGCTCGCCGACGCGTTCTGTCCATTCGCAATCGCCGCTGCATACGCGTTCAACGCCTCGGAAAGCGCCTTGTCGCCTGCCGCCTGCGCGGCCTCGGCGGCCTCGGAAAGCGCGTCGGCGGCTTCCTGCGCGTTTTCGCCCTCTCCGGCCTCCGCCGCCGCGTTTTCCAGCGACTGCGCGTCGCCCGCGGAGAGCGCTTCGCCCAGCGAATCCATGCCCGCCTGCGACAGCGCGTCAATCGCCGCCTGCGCGCCATTTCGATTCAGTCGTTTTAGCTCCACGCGCGCGTCGTCGATGGCCTGCATCGTTTCCCGCTGGCTGCCCGCCTCGCGCAGCTTCCGCGCAAGCTCGGTCAGCATTCGGTTCAGCTCGACCTGCGTATCGTCGTTCGAATCCTCCGCCTTGAGCGAATCGGCCAGCTCCTCGGCGCGCTCGGCTTCCTTGTTCATTTTCTCGCTGTACGCGTTTCGCGCGCGAATCACCGCGTCCTGCGGGTTCGGCAGAAACGTCGTCGCGACACAGATTACAGCCAGCGCGGCCGCCAGAATCGGCGCCGTCTTGCCCGCCCGCGCCGGAATCGCCTTTTTCAGATTCAGCTGGCGCAGTGCTTCCGTCGCGTCGGCAATCTGCATGCGCTCCATGTCGCTCGCGCCGTTCAGCTCCAGCGCCGTCCGCGCGCGCTCCTTAAGCCCGCTCTCGTCAGCGCGGCGGGCGCAAACCCTCGCGCCCACCGGCCACAGCGCCGCCGCCAGCGGAAACAGGAGCATGCACGCGCCGTATGCGATCAAAACGATTTTGCCGATTTTCGGCATCGGCGTGAAGAAGGACGCGACCAGCGCCGCCAGCGACAGCGCGCCCGCCGCGGCCAGTCCCCACAGAAACGCCTTCCATGCCCGCACGACGCGCACCCTTCGGCCTACGCGCCGCAGCTCGCGGGCAAGCTGTCCGTTCTTCATTTTCTCACCCGCACCCTGCGCCCGGAGCGAATCATCAGCGCGGACGCGCTCACAAACACCGTGCCCAGCGCCGCGACGACGCCCATGTTGATCCACACAAGCAGGTCAAAGCGCATGGCTTCCAAAATATAGTACAGATAGTAGCCGTTGCCCAGCGCGCTGAACGTGGAGTGCAACAAGAGCGTCTGGTCGGCGATCATGCACAGATACCCCATGCCGGGGTTGAGAAACAGCACCTTGGGCACCAGCGCCATCAGCTGCCGCATAGTCAGGCTGGCAAACTGCGTCGTGTCGTAATCGAATTTCGCCGCGACGCCGTTCAGCTGAATGCTGGCCACCAGCAGCGTGCCCGCGCCGATGGCGAATACAATCAGATACGCCGCCACGGTCGAGGCCACCGTGCGCCGGAACATTGCGGAGCACAGCGTGCCGATGCTCAGCGCGCCAAACGCCGTTACCAGCATAAACAGCATGGCCGTCAGAATCTGAAACAGCGTTATGCCGCCGGGAATCATCACAATGCACAGCATCGGCAGCGTGGAGAAAATCAGCAGCGCCGCAAACGCGAAGCTCTCCAGAAACTTGCCCCACGCAATGCGGAACGCGCCCGTGTTCGTAACCAGCAGAAGGTCAAGCGTCTGCCGCTCACGCTCGCCGGAAATGCTGCCCGCGGTCATGGCCGGGGCAATCAGCACCGTAAGCAGAAACTGCACGCCGAGCATAATAATGTAAAAATCGATTCCGGAGCGCATGCGGCTCATCGGCAGCGCCTGCTCGCCGACGCTGTCAAGAATCATAAGCGCGAAAAGCGCGATCAGCAGATCATACAGCACAATGATCACCGGCGTGCGCACGCCGCGCATGCGCCGACGGACGGACGATGACAGAATCGGGTTCATCATTCCTGCGTCACCTCCATAAACACCTTTTCAAGATTCATCGGTATGCGGTGGAAATCCGCCACGGCGAAATCGTCCGCAATCAGCCGTTTCAAAAGCCCGGCCGCCAGCGCCTCGTCGCCGTCCATCTCCACGCGAAGCAGCCCCGCCTCCTCCTGCCGGATGCCCGTCACGCCGGGCTGCTGCCTGAGCACCTCCACCGCGCGGTCAATTTCCGCCTCATCCGCGCCGGAAAACGCAATGTCGATCGGCGCGTTGCCGTTCATCTTCTTGTCCAGCGCACTTACGGAGCCGGAGAACACCAGCTTGCCGTGGTCGATAATCGTCAAGGAATCGCACATTTCCGAAAGCTCGGGCAGGATGTGCGAGGAAATCAGCACGGTTCGTCCCATTTCCTTGAGCGTTTTCAGAATACCCTTCATCTCCGCGCGGGCGCGGGGATCCATGCCGGAGGCCGGCTCGTCCAGAATCAGCAGCTTCGGGTCGTGAATCAGCGAATGCGCCAGACACAGCCTTTGCTTCATGCCGCGCGAAAGCTTATCCACATAGGCATACTTTTTATCGGACAGGTTTACAAGCTCCAGCAGCTGATCGATCATCCGGTCGCGTTCCCTCGCGGGAATGTGATAGCAGCGGGCGTAGAAGTCCAGATATTCCCACGTCTTCAGGCCGTCGTACACGCCGAAGAAGTCCGGCATATAGCCGACCATGCGGCGAATCTTGGAGGGCGACTTGGAAATCTCCACGCCGTCCACATACGCTCTTCCGGAGGTCGGCGAAAGCAGCGTGGCCAGCATGCGCATGGTCGTGCTCTTGCCCGCGCCGTTGGGGCCAACAAAGCCGTGCAGCTCGCCCGCGCCGATTTCAAGGCTCAGGTGATCGACCGCGCGGAATTTTCCGTAATCTCGGGTCAGATTGTCAAGCTTCAGCATGTTATTTCACCCTCCCCTTCACCTCAAGGTACGGCCGATCCACGTACACGTACAGGTCGCTTCCGCGCGTTTCGGTGCTCTGCACGCGCACATACACCTCGCCGTCCGTGTTCACGTAATCCGACGCGTTTTCGGTAACGGTGAAATACACGCCCGGCTGCTCGTCCCATTCGCCGGTTTTCGCGTTGTACAGATAGGCGTTCGCTTCACCATCGATGTAGTTCGCGGTAAACGTCAGCGATTCCAGATTGATTTTGTCCGCGTCCGGAATTCGGAACGCCCGCAGCTTCACGGTGGAGGAGTCCTCCCGCGCAAGCCCGGGAATGTACGGCCTGTTGTCCTCGCCAACCTCGGCTGTAAACGCGTCGAGCACGCCGGGCGCGTAGTAGATTATGCCGGTTTTGCCCACGGGCAGGAATTCCAGCTCTGCCGAAACGACGGCCTTATGCGCCACGCGTTCGATCGGCTTGCCGTTCATGCTCAGCTCCACGCGGCCAAGCTCGTCGTTGAAGCCCACATATACCGCGAAGAACGACGTGGAGCTGTCGCTGTTGTCCGCAGTCAGGAGAAGCAGATCGGAAAGCGTCTCGCGCGCCGAGCGCTCGCTCGACGGCAGCTTGCCGGAATTCCAGTCCTCCGTCGTAATCTGCTCCGGGTATACCGCCATGCCGACCAGATCATACATGTCCATTCGTCCCTGATACGAGCTGCTGCTTGAGGAATAAATCTGGGAGACGCTGCCCGCCGCGCTGTAGATCATTTTTCCGTCCACGGCGCTGTAGCCATAGCTTCTTCCGATGGGCTTTTCCTCGCCATCCTTCCATTCCAGAATCGCCGCGCCGACGCTCTGACCGGGAAGGATTTCCGGCACCGTGCAATAGCCAATTCCGGTCAGCAGATAGCCGTCCTTCAGCGGATAGGCCGTCGCGTTCTCAATCGTCGCGTGCAGGCCGTCCTCCTCCATCCAAAGCTGTCCCTTCACCGTGCCCCAGTCGGCGGTCACATCCGCGATCGTCGCATAGCGCACCGTCCACGCCGCGGTGGACTCGAACTCGATTTCCTTCTGCGCGCCATAGCGATACAGGTAGCGAAGCTTCGTCGGAACGCCGCCTCCCGTCTCGCCGGAATCATAATAATAGCCGCTGTCCGTCGCGATAGAAAGCTCGCCGTCCGGCGTAGAGAGGGTCTGGCGATTTACGTCCTTTCCGGCAAAGCCGACATACACGCTCGCACCCGATTGATTCGCGCCGCCTGAAAGGTGCGTAATCGTCGCGGCCATCGGCTCGTTCAGCGTGGTATTCAGGCTCATCAGATAGATTGCGCCCGCCGCGGCGACACTCAAAAGCGGCATGACGACCCACAGAAGCTCGCGGCGATCCAGCTTCTTCAGCACAAAATACGCTGCAAGACCCGCCGCAAGGAACACGACCAGCGCCGCCGTCGGGCCGATCACGCTTTCGTCATTTGCAATGTTCATGTTTTTAATGGCGCTCTGCGTGCGGTAAAAATCCATGCCGTCGCTTTCGCCTCGTCCCGCGTTCAGCGCGGTGGTATACAGGGACGAATCCGTTGTCAGCAGGATGCGCTGCCACATCGAGCCCACGGAGCGCCACAGCGTGATGGGCTTCGCGCCCAGATCAAAGGTCGCCGAATAAATCGCGCCCGCTTCGACCTTGGCTTCATACACCAGCGGATAATCGCCCGCAATCAGCGCCGCGCGGTTGGCGCGGGGCACGTTCAGCAGAAAGCCGTCGTTCACACCCTCGCCCGTCATGCTCACATACCGCATGATCGCGGGCGTAATGTCCTCCGTCTGCACCAGCTCGCCCGCGTCCAGACCCGTCCACTTGGAAAACCACGGATAATCGGTCTGCGCCTGCGCGCCGCCGCCCACGAGAACGACGCCGCCGTTTTTCAGCCACTGCTCGAGCGCCGCCTTCTGCGCGTCGGACAGTGTGTTAACGTCAAAGCCATTTACGACAACCATGCCGAAGGAATTCATCATCTGCGCGTCCGACGGGAAGCTGTCCGCGTCGAGCGCCACGGTCTTCCAGTATTCGCCGCGCAGAAGCTCGTCGTTGTCCTGCGTAATGGTCATGTAATTCAGCGTTTGCGGCGCATCGGAAAGCACGCCTGCCATCATGGCATAGGGCGAAATCGTCTCCGACGGCTGCGCGTTCTTCGAATAGACAACCGTTCCGTTCTCCACAAGCTCAAACGTAAACACGGCCTGCTTCCGCTGCGGCTTAATCGGCAGAACCACGCGCTTGCTCGCGCCGGAGGCCACCTCCAAGGACGCCTCAACGCGGTCGTATTCGAGGTTGTTCTGATACAGGTTCACGCAAAGGCTGCCGTTAAAATCCGCGCCCGTGTTGGTAATTACCACCGTCACGGGGATGTATCTTCCATAGGTAACGGCGTTTCCGTAGCCAATGTCCACATTCATCGAGAACGCCGCGTTCGGAACCTCTGTATGCAGCCTTGCCATCGCGGCATCTGCCGCCTGATTTTTCACGTCTTCCTCCGCGCCGACCATGGGCGTCAGCGCCAGAAGCAGGCATAATAGCAGGAGAATCCGCTGTATCTGCTTCAATTTTCCGTCCTCCCAATTTCATTTTCCGGCGTCCGCCCGCGTGAAAGCGCAGGCGAATTCTGGAATCAACAACTGTTAGACACCCTTTCGCCGCATTTTGTTCCCGCCGGATGGCGAAAATTTCAACCCTGTGACGCTTGCCTCT
>CAVERI010000060.1:0-16666 GCA_963618055.1 bacterium
GGCTCTGCGCCAGCCCCAGCGCGTGCAGGCGGGCGGTGAGGCGGGCGGCGTAGAGGCGGTGTCCCAGATCGTTGGGATGCACCACGCCGTCGGCCATCAGCTCCGGCACGGCGGGAAACAGCTCGCGCCCGGCGATTCCCTTTGCCTGATACGCCTGCGCCGCGGCGCGAATCCGCGCGTCTGTCTCCGCGAAGGGCCAGCGCTCCGGGCGGCTAAGCGCGTCGGCGCGCCAGATAGGCGTGACGACCGCCAGCGGCGCTTCTGGCCACAGCGCCCGCAGACGCGCGAAAAACGCCGCCGCGTCCTCGGCCAGCGCCTCGGGGGACTTGCAGTTCCAATCGTTCGTGCCATAGGCGACGGTAATCAGGTCGGGACGAAGCGCCGGCGCGTCCGCCAGCATGCCGGGCTGAAAGGTTTCCCCTGCGACGGCCTGATTCAAAAGCTCCGCGTCCAGCGCAAGCGCCAGCGCGCTGGCGTAGGCGCTGCAGGGGAAGCGGACGGTATAGCCCTGCGTGATGGAATCGCCCAAGCAAAGCAGGCGCATCCGGCTTGGCGCGGGACGCGCAAAGCTGCCGCCCGAAAGCGCCAGATCGCGGATTCGAGTTTCCGCCAGACAGGGAAACATCAGCTGAAGCCGCTTCACGCCCTCGGGCAGGTCAAATTCCAGCTTCAGCCGCGGCGAATGGGCGACGCTGCCCTCCCGGTGAGCGGCAAGGCGACCGTCCAGCAGCAGATCAAAGCCCCACAGATCCTGAGACGAGCCGGGGCGCGCCTCGCCCGTCAGGGTCAGGCGGCGGGCGTCCGTCACGCAGTCCACGCATATGCCCGCGCTGGCTTGGGTGCGGATTCGATAGCCGGGGTCGGCCTCGTAGAAGGCCAGCTGCCCCGCGGTAAAGCGCAGGGGCGTTCGCGTTCCGTCGCCATTGTCGCGCAGAGATAAAAAACCCCGCAGCAGGTTTTGCCAGTCAGAGAGCATCCTGTGCGCCTCCTGTTTTCAAAAATCAGTCCGCCAGCGTCAGCGCAAGGCGCTTGCCCAGCCACGCCTCGCACAGGGATACCCAGCGAGCCGCGTCCGGCTCCACCTTTCGGCGGATACCGGCGGAGGCGGGACAGGCCAGCGCCAGCCCATGCTCCCCGCTTTCAAAGATGTGCGTCTCCACGGGCACGCCAGCCGTCAGAAGCGCCTCGGCCATATGCAGCACGTTGGCGGCGGGCGCCTTCTCATCCTCCGCCGTAGCCCACAGAAAGGTGGGCGGCGCGTCGGAGGAGACCTGCAGGACGGGATTCGCCGCGTCCAGCAGCGCGGAAGACGGCCGCTCCGTGCCAAAAAGCCCGCGGCGGCATTCGTCGCGCACGGCGCGGGTCATGGGTCTGCGGCACGCCTCGTCCGGCCACGCCATGCCGTCCGTCACCGGGTATCCCGCGACGCAGACTGCGGGTCTCGGCGGCGCGTCCTCAAGCCCGGCGGCCTCGCGCAGCCAAGGACGCGCCCAGCTAACGGCGTACATAAGCGCCAGATGTCCCCCGGCGGAAAAGCCGCACACGCCGACGCGCGCCGCGTCCATGCACCAGTCCGCCGCGCGCGCCTGAAGGATGCGCATGGCGCGAGCCACGTCTATCAGCGGCTGGGGATACAGGCAGCCGCCGTCCGGGCGCATCAGGCTGTAGCGCAGGATGAAGGTATGGTAGCCCATGGCGGCAAAGCGCAGGGCGATCGGGTCCATCTCCCGGTGCGCGTGGGATTGATAGCCGCCGCCGGGCAGGATAAGCAGCCCGGGGCGGGGACGGGACGCGTCCTGCAGCGCCGGAGACGCGTCCCAGAGCAGCGCGGTAAGGGTTACGTCCTCCCGATCCGGATAGAGGACGATGGTTTCTGTGCGCATAGGCGCTCGGCCCCTTTCAGAAAATGCGTTCGCTACAGCCGGCTCAGCACGTCGGGCAGGCGGCCCTCGTCATAGAGCGAATGCAGCATCTCGCCGAACATGGAGTTCGCCCACGCGAACCACGCGCGGGTGTAGCGCTCCGGCGCGTCGGGATCAAAGCTCTCGTGCATCAGGCCGGTACCGGCGTGGGTGTCCAGCAGCATGCGAAGCAGCGCGGCGGCCTCCGCGTTATCCCGGCTGGTCAGCGCCTGCACGCACAGCGCGATGGGCCACACGTACCCCGGCGCGGTGTGCTTGCTGCCCACGCCCCGGGCATAGCGCCCCTCGCCCCAGCAGCTGTTGGCGGGGCTGAGCGCGAAGGCGCGGGTGCGCAGGTAGAGCGGCTCCTCCCGGGAGCACGCGCCCAGCCACGGAAGCGCCAGCAGACTGGGAACGTTCGCGTCGTCCATCAGCAGCCGGTTTCCAAGGCCGTCCACCTCATAGGCGTAAATCGTGCCGAAGCCGGGTTCATCGACAAGGGCATATTGCTCCACTCCGGCCTTCACCTGCGCCGCCAGCTGCCGGGCGCGCGCCGAAAGCGCGGCGTCGCCAAGCTGGTCGGCAAATTCGGCGGCATAGGGCAGCACCTGCGCGGCGAACAGGTTCGCGGGTACCAGATAGCCGTAAACGCAGGCGTCGTCGCTGGGACGGAAGCCGCTCCAGATCATGCCCGTATACCCCACGGGCGCGCCGCGCCCGGAAAAGGGCAGCGTGTCCGAGGGCGGGCAGTTATCCCGCTCGAACCAGTACGAGCTGGTCTCGCGGTGCTGCTCGGTGGAAAACACCTCCACAATGGCGCGGATGGCGCGATGGAAATCCTCCGTCAGGAAGGTCAGTCGGCCGGTCTGCCGGTAATAGCGCCAAGCCAGAAGCAGCGGATAGCACAGCGAATCAATCTCGTACTTGCGCTCCCACACCCAGCCGGACGCGGCGGGGCGATCCTTGCTCCACGCGCGGCCGTTGTCTTCCCGGTTGAAGGCGTTGGCGTAGGGATCAATGAGGATGCAGGCGGCCTGCCGGGCAAGCAGCCCCTCCACCAGCGCGGCCACGGCGGGCTCGTCGCAAAAGCGGATGTAGTGGAGCACCTGCACGGTCGAATCCCGCAGCCACATGGCCTCGATGTCCCCGGTGATCACAAAGGTATCCCCGGGGCGCAGGGTCTGAACGGTGGTTTCAAGGGTGTTCACGAAGCAGCGCTCGAACATATCGGGCAGGCCGGGAACGGCGGTCAGCGCCTCCTTTACCGGAGTCAGGCGCGCGCGGACGGCGTGTAACGCATCCATGATAATTCCTCCTTGCGCGGCGGCGAATCAGAGCGTCTCGCCCGCCAGCAGCGTCGTTTTCAGGGAATCGGTCACCAGCTCAAGCTGCCGCACCTCGTCCTTGAAGGTTGGGGTCAGCAGGCGGCAATCCTGTGTGCGGCTGTGCAGCGTGATCGGCAGACCCGCACGCTGCAAATGATATTTGGCGTTCACCGGATACAGCTGCCGCTCAATGAGGGACATCTGCGTCAGCGCGGCCTGAAGCACCTCGGCGCGGCTGTCCTCCGTGTGCGCCAGCAGCCACGCGTACAGCTCCGGATGGAAGCTGGCCATCACGCCCGAAAAGCCCGCCGCGCCCGCGCGCAGGGAGTCCAGCAGGGTGGAGGTGTTCGCGTTATACAGCCGAAGCTCGGTGCCCTTCAGCACCTTGAGCCGCTCCCGGATTGTGGCAATATCGCAGCAGGTGTCCTTCATGAAGCGGAAGCGACCCGTTTCCGCGCAGACGCGAAGCATTTCCGTCGTCATCAGGCGCTTGTAGGGCATGGGGCATTCGTAAAGCCCCAGCGGCATGGCGGGGTCAATGCGGCTCAGAAGAAAATTCAAACTGTCCAGCCACGCCGTGTCGCTCTCGCGCGCCTCGGCCAGACGGTTGGTGATCAGAACGACCGCGTCCACGCCCGTGTCCGCCACCCGGCAAAGCTCCTCCGCCTGCGCCTCCGGGGAATACGATATGTGGCCGGAGGCAATCACCGGGATATGCGCCCGGCGCTTGACAAAATCGGCGATCTTGATTCGCTCCTCCAAGCTAAGGTAGAAAATTTCGCTGGACTGGCAGGTGGCGAACAGACCGTTCGCGCCGCCAGCCTCATAAAAGTCGATCAGGGCGGCCAGCGCGTTGTAATCCACCTCGCCCTTTTCGGTAAAGGGAGTCAGCATAACCGGCCACATTTCCTTTTTCATGCTCATAGCAATCGCTCCTTTCAATCTCCGCGCGGGGACGCGTCAGTCCATGGACTGGGTTTCAAAATCCGTGATATAATATACGCTCTCCTGAATCGTGGGCTCTCCGGCGCCGGGCAGATCCTCGGCGGGCTCGAATTCCTTATCCGTGTCCAAGAAGGGCTCGACGCGCTTTTTGCCCGTGCGGAACACCAGCCGCTCCAGCGTCCGGGCGCTGTTAAAGAATTTCCACGTCATTTTTTCGCCGCCGCCCACGCTGAACGTCACCGTGCGCTCCACGCAGTCGGCCTCCCAGACCATCTCCACATAGCCGCCGTATACGCCGGCCACCGTGAAGCCGTTGCCGTGCTTGAGCTTGATGGTGCGGTCGCCGTCCAGAATCACGCGATAGACGCACACGCCGCGGCCGTCGGTCAGGTCGATCTCCATGCGTCCGAAATAGTTCTGCCTTGGCATCACGCAGGCGCGGATGCGCACGCGCTCGCTTTCGGGGAAAACGCGGGTCGCGGCGGCGTAATCATAGGGGTCGCGGCTGCGCAGGCGCAGGGCGCTGCAGTCCGGCTTTCCGGGCTCGCGGATGGTTTCCAGCGAGACGCGGCTCCATACGCCGCTGTATACGTTCCAGCCGGGAACAAAGCTGTGCGGCGCGAGGGCGCTGAAGCAGTCCCGGGTATGCGCCGCAGCCCGCCCCGTCACCGGCACGGGAACGCGGGAAACCCAGATATCCTCCTTGTTCACCGAATACGTCAGGTACAGCGCGCCGTCCGGGGCGACCGCTCCGGCCTCCAGCCCGCGGATATAGTTGGGGCCGAGATCGCGCCAGAAGCCCCAGTAGCGCTGGGGCGGCACCTCGCCGTGCACGCAGAGCATGTCCTTAAATTCAAGGCCGTCCTCGCCGGTCACGATGGCCAGCGGCCAGCGGTGGCAGGAATCCGTGTTCGGGTTGTAGCACAGGGCGTAGCGGCCGTCGGAGGTGCGCTCGCCCCAGATTTTTCCGCCGCTCATCACCAGCGAGGGAGATACCTTCACCGGCGCCCATGTTTTTCCGCCGTCCTCGCTGATGGAAACGCGCGACTTCTTCCACAGTCCCACCAGCCGGCCGTCGGGCAGCTGATAGTAGTTAAACGCCTCGCCCGCGCCGCGCACGGCGAAGAAATCCTCCTCCGGCCAGTCGCGGTTCTCCTCCCACCATTGCAGCGTGGTCAGCTTATCCCTCAACAGGCTGTCCACCGCGGCCACGAAGCCCGCGTCGGGACTGTCCTGATAGCTGGGAAAGCGGCAGGTATCCCGGTTGTAGCCGCAGCGGGTGCTGTACAGCGCCATATAGACCGGGCCGAGGGAGCCGTCCTCATAAATTTCCCGAACCACACGGCCAATGCCGTTGCCCATGCAGGGCATGGTGAATACCTCCGGCGACAGGCCGTAAAAGCCCAGCGCCAGCAGCCGCCCGTCGGGCGCGATATAGAAATTCATGCGCTGGTGCATGCAGGCATAGGCGTTATCCGGGTCAAACAGATCGCTGTGGGGGCCGTTATCCAAGGAAAGATCCAGCGGATAGGGCTCAAACAGCGTCCGGGGGCGCGACCAATCCAGCGCGTCCTTAGAGGTGCAGAGGAAGGTTCGCCCCGCGCCCAAATGCTCGTGCACGGGGTTGGACAGGTAGGCCAGATAAAACTTCCCGCGCCACCACGTAATGTTCGGGGCGTGGTTATAGGTGTTGCCCACGCCGTCGGCCTGCTCGGGATGCGCGCGGTTCGCGCGCACCACCTGCACGTTCCACGTGCCCACGGCGGGACGCAGACCGCCGTCATGAAAAACAAGATTGGGCTCCTCGCCGCCCACGTAGCGGATATATCCGTCGAACCGATTCATAAGACGATTCCTCCTGTTGCAAGGCTGTAATGACCAGCCCGCCCCCCGCCGCGCCTCATTCCTTCTGACTGCGGACGAGCTCACGGTATTCGCTGGGCGTAACGCCCTCATACTTGCGGAAAAGGCGGATCAGCGTGGTGCGCGAATAGATGCCCGCCGCCTCGCTGATGCTGGCAATGCTCATATTGGTGTTGACCAGCATGTCCTTCACGTGCTGAATGCGAACCTCGTTGATATAATCCGAAAGATTTCGGCCCGTTTTCTCCTTAAACACCTTGGAAATATACTTCACCGACAGCCCCAGCCCCTCGGCGACGCGCTCCAGATACAGGTCGCTGGCGTAATGCTCCTGCACGTAGCTCACGATGCTGGCCGTCAGGTTGGATTCCGTGCCGATGCGCTGAATTTCCGTCAGCTCGCCGTAGAACCGGTTCAGCAGCTGCCGCTTGGCCTCCATGCCCCCGGGCAGCTCCACGTCCGCGCGCAGCCCCTGATATTGATCCGTGTCCTGCAGCGTTTCGTCCCGCTCGGCCAGATAGCGCATGCCCGTGACGAACAGGTCGTGAATGCGCAGCTTTTCCTGCCCGGGGCCAAGCTGCCCGCTGGCGGAAATCGTCCGGTTCACGATGGAAAGCGCCTTCTCCCGCTCTCCGGCGCGCAGGGCGCTGAGCAGAAGCATTTCATCCCGAAGCGTGAAGGCCGCGGCGGGCGGCTGCTCGCCCTCCTCGGCGCGGCGCAGCGCAAAGGGCTCCTCGGGGCTTACGCAGGCAAGGGTGCGCATAGCCTGCTCATAGGCGCGGTCGAGCCGCTTCAGCTCGCAGCCCTGCGCTAAGCAGACGTGCATTCCCGCCACGTTGGAAGCCTCCCGCACCCGCAAAAGCAGCTGCTCCAGAGACTGGAAAAGCACGTCGTCATCCTCGCTGCGGTTTGCCAGACAGATATACTGGTTCGGCCGATCCTCCAGCACCAGACACGGCGTGCTGCGGGCCAGGTAGGCGGTCAGGTCGCTTCGGAAGTTCAGCTGCATGTTGATTCGCTCGGTATCCTGCATTTCGCCGGATTCCTGACTGAAGACTACCTCCGCCACGCACAGCTGATAGACCGGATCGGTAAAGGCGCATTCGCGCTCAAGCTGCACGGTAAGATCCTGAATATGCCGGTCATGGCCGGAGAGCAGCCGCAAAACGCCCATTTCCACAAAATTGGTTCGGAGGGAGCATTCCTCCTCCTTGGCCTCCTGATAATCGCTCAGGAAGAAGCTGAACCGGCGGCTGACCTCCTGAAGGGATTTGGGCTCGTCCTCGGCCTTGCCGTCCATGGAGGAATACATGTGCTGAATGGGGCGCGAAATCTTCCTCGCGAAATAAATCGCCAGCGCGCCCGCTATGACGCTCATGCTCAGCGCCAGCGCGATAAAGAGCAGATAATCATCGCTCATGGTGAAGAGATACGAATCGGGCACGGCCAGCAGATATTGCAGCTTGTTTTTCTCCGATGCGGCGCAGAGCACATGGTGCTGCTCCTGATTGAGCCGCACGGGCGCATAGCCTCCGCTGCCGTCGGCCTCCAGAATCTGGGGATCAAAATCGCCGCAGACCAGCCGCCCCTCCGAATCCAGTATCACCAGCTGCGCGCCGCCGACGCTCAGGCTGTTTTTGACCGTGGCCGCCATATCCTCCACCGACAGCGTGATCACCATCACCACCCGCCGGCCGGACACCTGCGTGGTATACACGACGGGAATCACCCGATGAACGGTGTTTACCCGCTTCTGCTCCATGTCGGTGGCGGGGAGCATTTTCATCACCATGCGCTCCTTAAGCAGGCCGCGCCAGAAATCCGTGTCGTAATCCCGAAAGGCGTAGAGGGTGTTGAAATAGTCGTCAAAGGAATACAGCCCGTCGGAAAAGACGTACTGATCGTCCAGATACAGCAGCATGGTCTGCGTGATCTCGTCCGTGATGGTCGTCAGGGAGTTGATGGTGCCGTAAATCTCCACCTGCGCGGCGCGATCCTCCGTGGTGCTTTCCGCGATCGGCTTCAGATGACGCTTCACCCGGTTATCGTAAAACAGGGTGATGCCGGCCTTTTCGGACGCGTCGATAAACGTATCCACCGACTGCACGCCAACCTGCAGCGACGTGGCAATGCGCCGAAGCGATTCCGTGCTCTCCTTCTGAACGATTGCGCCGTAGGCGTAAAGCAGAATGAGCAACAACGGCAGCAGCGCAATGACAAAATAGCAGGTGATGCGGTTGCGCAGAGTGGCGAAGGGCCGGCGTTTTTTCAAGGCGCATTGCCTCCTTTTCTTGAGCCAAGGCAAGAAGCCAAGGCGTTCGCCACACCATTATAGCACAGGCATGCCGGATTTGGCTACTGCGAATTGGCCGCTGAACATACCGGAAGCCGCCTGTCAGGGCATGAAGGCGGCTCTCCAAGGCAATGGGCACAGACCGAAGGAAAAGGCCTGACCAACACAGGGTCGGGCAGGCCTTTTCAGAGTTTTTTATCGATTGGCGGCCGCGTTGTAGATTTCGCAGATGCGCTCGGCGCTCTCGCGAATCTGATCCTGCACCTGCGTCCACTCGGACACGGGGCGCTGACCCATGATAAACGCGTCGTAGCTGGTGGTCAGAATATCGGTGACCTCGCTCTTGAGCTCGGAAAGCTCCTCGTTCTCCTCCGTGGTGAAGGAGGGATCCATTACCGGCTCGTCCATGAACTCCCAGCTGCCCCACAGGTCGTACCACTCGCCCAGCTGCTCGTTGATGAACTTATCCTGCGCGGTATCGTCGATGTAGCGGGCGATGCCCAGCTTGCCAAGGCTGTACTTGCCGAACATGGCGCGCATGGGGTCGGAGGCGGTGGTGAATTCCGCGACGGCCTCGTCCATGATCTCCGGCTTGCCCTCGGCGTCCAGCTGATAGGTCACGCCCTCAATGCCGAAGTTCGTCAGCGTGCAGCCGAAATCGGAATACAGGAAGTCCATCAGCTTGCAGGCGATTTCGGGATACTTGGTGTCGGCGGAGATGACGGTGGCGCCCATGTCGTGCTTGTTGTAGTACAGGCCGCGATGGGTTTCGCCGGAGGCGGGCACCTCAACGGGCTCAAACTTCGCGTCGGGGTTCACGGACGCAAGCGCGGCGTTGAAGTTGGTCGCAAAGGTGGGGTTGTCGTAGAAGAAGCAGTTCTGACCGGAGGCCAGACGCTCCTGCCACTGGGTGGAGGTCACGACGGCGTAGTCGGGGTCAAGCAGGCCGTCCTTGTACGCGTCGGCAAACCACTGGAGCATGGTCATGAATTCGTCGCTCAGGGGGCCAAAGACGTACTCGTTCTGGGTGGGCTCCCAGTACACGCCGCTGCTTTCATAGCCGGTGCCGAAGGAATAGCTGTAGCAAACCATCAGGTTGCTGGTGCCGTTGCGGTTGCCGATGGGGTAGATGTCGGGATGGTTTTCCTTGATGGCCTTGAGCACCTCATACAGCTCGGTGTAGTTGGTGGGAGCGGCCATGCCGGTTTCCTCCAGCAGATCGCTGCGCAGCTGGGGCGAACGGCCCATGCGGTAGGCCTCGCGGCTCAGAACGGGAATCTGATAGAGCGCGTCGCCGGTGTAGAGCTTGTTCAGGTCGGGATACGCTTCAAACAGCGCCTTGATGTTGGGCATGCAGGTATCCAGATACTGGCTAAGATCCAGATACGCGCCCTGGCCGGCATAGTTGGCTACGTAGTAGCAGTCGTACATGATGTCATAGCCCGCGTTCGTGGCAATGAGCATTTCGGTCTTGGTGGTGAAGTCGGAGCCGGCAATGGCTTCGATCTCCAGCGTCACGCCGGTGTACTTTTCGATGGCCTTGAGCACATCGTTGCCCAGCTGCATGGGCTGGTTGGAGTTGTCGGAGCGGATCAGCTTCAGGGTTACGGGCTCGTCGGTGATGCGGTACTGATCCGTCGCTTCCTCCGCCATGGAGGCGGTGGAAACCAGCGCCAGCATCATGGCGAGCGCCAGAGCAAGAGAGAGAAGCTTCTTCATGGGATAACCTCCTTCAGGTACATATTTTCTTGAGCGCCCCGGCACGCGGCGCGCGGGGAACGGCGGGCGCCCATTCCCGCCATCCGCGCGGCGCTGTGCGCGCCGGAGGCGAAACTCCTTGGATAGCGGGCGAGCCTCAGCCCTTCAGAGAGCCGATCATCACGCCCTTGACGAAATACTTCTGCACG
This sequence comes from bacterium, assembly GCA_963618055.1. Classification (GTDB taxonomy): domain Bacteria; phylum Bacillota; class Clostridia; order Christensenellales; family Aristaeellaceae; genus SFHK01. Next base: position 10,235 of record CAVERI010000060.1, read on the forward strand.
AAGGGATAAATCATCAAAATCGGCAGGGTAGACACCACGATGGTGGCGTACTTCATGGTGGTTTCGATTACGGTGAAGCTGCTGCCGCCGCCCACCTGCGTCTGCGCCTCGGACAGCTGCCCCTCCACAACCATGTTGCGCAGAATGCTCTGCAGCGGGAAAAGGGGCTTGCTGTTTAGGTAAAGCAGCGCGTTCATATAGCTGTTCCAGTGACCCACGGCGTAGAACAGCAGCATCGTGGCCATGATGGGCTTGGACAGCGGAAGCACAATGCGCACCAGCACCTGCCAGTCGTTCGCGCCGTCCAGACAGGCGGATTCATGCAGGGATTCCGGAATGCCCATAAAGAACGTGCGCATGACGATCATATTATAGGTAGAAATCGCGCCGGGGAGCACCATCGCCCAGATCGTGTCGATCAGCCCCATCTGGTTCATCACCAGATATCCGGGAATCATGCCGCCGGAGAAGAACATCGTGAACACGATGAAGCCCATCACCTGCTTTTTGCCCCGCAGATCCGGCCGGGACAGCGGATAGGCGCACATCGACGTGCACACAAGGTTGATCAGCGTGCCTAACACGGTGTAAAACACGGTGTTTTTAAAGCCGGTAGTGATGCTCGAATCCCGCAGCACAACCTTGTAGGTATCCAGCGTGATATTCACCGGCCAAAGGCCGACCCGCCCGCTGAGCACGGCCTTGCCGTCCGACAGGGACACGATTACCACATACCAGAACGGATAAAGCGTTGCCAGCAGGAACAGGAGCATAAAAATCGCGTTGCAAACGTCGAAAACCTTCGAGCCCGTGCTTCGGCGAATGCGATACGACGGATGACGATGGATTGTCGATTGAGTCATGCTTGCCGCCTCCTTTTTCACCAAAGGCTTGTTTCCGTAACCAGCGCGCTGAACCGGTTCGCGCCCCAGATGAAGATCAGCCCGATTACCGACTGGAACAGACCCACCGCCGTGGAATAGCTGTAATCCGCGCCCTGAATGCCCTTGCGGTACACATAGGTGGAAATCACGTCCGCCGTCTCATAGGTGGAGCCGTTATAAAGCAGGATGATTTTTTCATAGCCAACGGAGAGCAGGCTGCCGACAGCCATAATCAGCATGATGGTGATGGTCGGCAGGATGGCGGGCACGGTAACGTGAATCGCCTGCTTGAACCGTCCCGCGCCGTCCATCAGCGCGGCCTCGTACAGGGACGGATCCACCGCGGAGATGGCCGCGAAGTAAATGATGGAGTTCCAGCCGATGTTCTGCCAGATGCCCGAAATGATGTAAATCGAGCGGAAATACTTGGCCTCCATCAGAAACTGGATGCGCGTGCCGCCCAGCCGCTCGATCACGTCGTTGACGGGGCCGCTGTTGGCCAGAAAGTTGACCACCATGCCGCATACGACCACGGTCGAAATAAAGTGCGGCAGATAGCTGATGGACTGCACCAGCTTTTTGTACAGCGAGCAGTGAAGCTCGTTCAGCAAAAGCGCCAGCAGAATCGGCGCGGGGAAGGCGAACACAAGGCTGTACACGTTCAGAAGGAGCGTGTTTCCCACAACCTTCCAGAAGTACGCGTCGTTGAGATACTTCTGAAAGTAGCTCAGACCCACCCACGCGCTGCCCTCGATGCCCACGCGCACGTTGTACTTCTTGAACGCGATCTGGATGCCGTACATGGGCCAGTAGCAGAAGATGACGTAGAACGCAATAGGGATTAGCAGCATCAGATACAGGTGTCGATGCTGCCACAAGTCGCCCCATATCCGGGAACGCCGGCGGGACGGCGCGGCTGCCTTGATCGTCATAGGTGACCCCTCCTCCATTGACCCGTTTCAGCCCAGAAAAAAATTCACTTCTTCCCCGATACTTTATGCAGGCGCCTCGCCCGCGATAAAGTCGAGTCGTACCTCGAATGTGGCTTCAGTATAGCATTCCAACACCTTGGTTTCAAGGATTGTTCTGGCGCTTTCTGTTTCAATTACGCCTGTTTCATTTCGGCCAATGTTCCATATTTCCACCATAAAGGCTGTGAAACGTGGAACAAACCGCTGAAACCTTAAATTATGACTCATTTGGCGGCACGAAGGTTCCTCCATGCCAAAATCCGGCGTGTCCGCCATGAATGTGCTCGAGCGCGGCAGGGTCAGCAGGCCGCGGCTCCGCCCGCATCCGGCGCAGCCGCGTCTATGTATATAAAAGTGCATGTCGTGCATAAATATTCCATTCATAAAACCGCGCCGCCTCGCGGGAAGAGCACAAAAAATCCGCCGAAGGAGCCCCTCGGCAGATTCGCAGGAAGTATTTGCTTCTTAATAGGCGCGGCAAGGAAGCAGACTCCCTCGCCGCGTTTCTTTTAATAGAACGTCGCCTGTCCCAGCGCTCGCGCGCCGCGGTTTGCGATAATGACGAACACGGCGTTTACAACGGACTTAAACAAGCCCACGGCCGTGGAGTAGGAAAACTCGGTGTTCTTGAGGCCCACTTTATAGATGTAGGTCTCGAAGACCTCGCTGGTGGCGATATTCAGGGGGTTCTGGAACATGTATATCTGCTCGAAGCCGTTGTTCATGATGGATCCGATATTCAGAATCAGCAGGATGGAAATCGTGCTGGCGATACCGGTCAGGGAGATGTGCCACACCTTCTGGAAGCGGTTCGCGCCATCGATGGTGGCGGCCTCGTAGAGCTCCGGGTTAATGCCCGACAGGGCGGCAAGGTAGATAATCGTTCCCCATCCAGCTTCCTTCCAGATGCTGGTGGAGATGATCAGCCCGCGGAACGTGTCCGCAGAGCTGAGGAACGGAATGGTGCGCCCGGTGGCGCGCTTGAACAGAAGATTGATCAAGCCCTCGGTTTCGGAAAGAAAGGTAATCGTGATGCCCGCAATCGCGACCCACGAAATGAAGTGCGGAAGATACATCACCGTCTGCGCGATGCGCTTATAGGTCATGTTGCCGATTTCGTTTACCATCAGCGCCAGCAGAATCGGAATGGGCGTGTTAATCGCAAGCCTCAGAAGGCTCAGCACGATTGAGTTTTTGAAGCAGGTGAAGAAGTCCTTCGTGCCGAACACGCGCGCGAAGTAGGAGAAGCCCAGCCATTTGCTGCCGACGATTCCCTTCGTATAGGAGAAATCCTTGAACGCGATGATCACGCCGTACATGGGCACGTAGTGGAAAATAAAAAGATAAACCAAACCCGGGATGCACATCAGATACAGATAGCGCATTTTCACAGCGTAGGTAAGCGCGTTTCCGATCTTCTCTCCCAGATTGCGCGGGTTTTTCGTCGTTCTCAGGTACAGCATAGCGTTCCTCCCATGGATATTTCGGGGAAGGCTTCCCCCGCCCCAAAGCGGAACGGGGGAAGCTGTCCTTGCGGGATCAGGCCTTGGGGCCCTTCACGTTTTCAACGATCTCCTCGACGCTCTCCCACGCCGGGCAGTACTCGCCGTACAGCCACGTGGTGAACTCGTCGCGGCTGATGTTGCCGCAGATGTACTGAACCATCATGTCGTTCAGCTTGGTGGTCAGCTCCGCGTTGGCGATCTTCAGCTCGCCGTAGCCGGGATAGGTGTCGATGTTGTCATAGTTGATGTAGCCGCGATACAGGAAATCGTAGCGCGCCTTGTACTCAACCAGTTCCTCGGGCGTAGAGCCGGAGAAGGTCAGCTTGGCGTAGTTCGGCCAGCTCTGCTGCACGCACAGGTAGGAGGTGTAGTTGTAGCCGCGCACCGCGACCTCTTCCTTCTCTTCCTTGGTGTAGCCAATCTTCAGGCGGGTATCGGGATCCCACGATTTGAAGCTCGTGCCCGCGATGCCGAAGTTCAGCGTGTAAACGCCCTCTTCGGTGCAGCCCCAGTCGAGGAAGCGGCAAGCCGCGTCCACGGCTTCCTCAGAAGCGTTCTTGCTGATCGCAAACACACCCCAGTTGGAGGGCGTTACGTAGTGGAAGAAGTTGTCCTTGTCTTCCATCGTCGTTCCGTTCGGCTGCAGCGGGTATCCGGCGACGACCTTGGCGGTCGGAGTGATCTGCACAAGCTCGCTGGAGGGGCCGAAGATGGTGTGATCGATGGTGGTGGTCTTAATATACGAGCCCACGGTGCCGGCCTTGAACTTGGCGCCATCGTCATACACGTCGGTGGAGAGATAGAACTCGGGGTAGATGCCGCCGTCAGCGTACAGGTTGTGATACCAGTCCATCAGATCCATGAAGGCGTCCTGCGCGGGAATGACCTTGTAGGCCACGGTTTCGGGCAGAATGCCGAAGCCCTCGCGGATGTTCTGATCCAGAAGTCCGCCGCCCTTGTCGCCCAGCTGGGTGATGTACAGGCCCCACGTGTCGTCAATGCCGTTTCCGTCGGGATCTTCCTTGGAAACGCGCACGCAATACTCATACATATCGTCGGGCGTTACCGGGATATCCAGACCGAGCTTTTCGAGCCAGTCACCGCGATACGGGATGGCCACAGGGTTCAGCTGCTGCATGCGGGGCAGGCCGTACAGCTTGTTTCCCAGCGAGCTGACGCGGCCATAGGCAAGGTCGGTCTCGTTGAGCCAAGTGAAGGCGTTGGGCAGCTTGTCCTTCAGCTCCTCCAGATCCCAGAGCAGACCCTCGGCCGCCCACTTCTGGAAGGACTCGTTCGAGCTGTTGTCCCACAGATAAATCAGATCGGGCACGTCGCCGCCGGCAATCTGCACGGCGATCAGGGAGTTGTACTGCGCGGCGTCCAGAACGCTGATGTCCAGACGGACGCCGACCGCCTCTTCCACGCGCTTGAGCACGAGGTTGTCCTCAAGCACAATGCCGGGCAGACGGGAGGTAAAGGTAATCGTGGTGACCTCGCCATCCCACATCGTGGGCGTGGATGCGGCGGGATCGTAGACAGCCAGCGCGGAGCCGGTGAGCATCAGCGCGAGCGCGAGAATCAGAACGGCGATTCTCTTCATGTTTCGGGGCCTCCTTTCAAATTTGGTATATTCACGGGAAGCGCTATTCCTTGACGCCTCCCAATACCAGACCGCTCATAAAGTACTTCTGCAGGAACGGGTAGATGCACATCACCGGCAGCGTGGTAATCATGATGACGGCCATCTTTGCCGTGAAGGGCTGAATCATCTCCGCGGCCTCGAGCGTGCCCGCGTTCAGCTCGTCGACCATGTCGCTGGAGATGAACTCGCGCAGCACGCGCTGGAGCGGATACTTGTCGGGCTTATAGATATAAAGCACCGAGGAGAAGTAGCTGTTCCAGTAGCCCACAATGGTGAACAGGGACAGTGTCGCGATGATCGGCTTGCACAGCGGAAGCACAATCCGAACCAGCACCTGAATATCGCTCGCGCCGTCAATCAGCGCCGCCTCCTCAATGGACACGGGAAGGCCGTTCATGTAATTCTTCATCAGAATCAGGTTGTAGCAGCCGCACAGACCCGGCAGGATCAGCGACCAGAGCGAGTTTTTCAGGTTCAGCGTGCGGCACACCAGAATGTAGTTGGGAATCATGCCGCCGCTGAAGAACATCGTAATGACCCACAGCGTAAGGATGAAATTGCGTCCCTTCAGGCTGCGCTTGGTGAGCGGATACGCCGTTACCACCATCAATATCATCGTAAGCGCCGTGCCGACCGTGGCCAGAAACAGCGTGTTTCGGTAGCCCGACCAGATCAGCGGATACGCCAGCGCCTTTTTGTACGCGTCCAGCGTAATCTGCGCCGGCCACGGCACCTCCGGCCGCGTCAGATACAGGCTGTACGGCTCAAACGAATACACGAGCACATACCAGAACGGAACCAGACACAAAAAGGAAAAAAGCCCGACGATGCCGTAGGACAGGATTGCCATCACCCGGTCGTCGGCGCGTAAGCGAATCCGATTCCGGTTTTTCTTGTGAGAAACGCGCGTCTGTGTGCTCATTTTTTCTCCTTTTTGTATATCGGGCTGTTTATACGCATATTTTTTATCGCATCTGCCAAATACAGTACCTATCTATTATACCTGTACCCCCCCCATTTGTCAAGTACCTGCCGCCCATCTTTCTGTATTTCTCCAATTATTCTGCGTTTCATCTATGTTTCAGCAATCTAAGTATGCAATTTGCACGAAGCGAAGGCTTCGCGGTCTTCGGGACAGACGCGGCCGCAGTGGGCGGCGCGGAGGATGGAAAGCGCGTATTTTAATTCATCACAGCGGAAACGGCGCAGGGCTGAAGGCGGCGGATTCGTCTGCTCAAGGCGGTTTTCCATGTCGTTATCGGCCGCTATGAACAGCGTCCTATGCTCTTTGACACAGCCTATACGGAGCGGCTTTTTGACATGCAGGCTCGCTTTCCCGCAGACAGGGCGGGCAGACACAAGCTGTGCCTGCCCGCCTGAAGGATGGGGGTTTCGTTTACGCCCCTTCGAGAATGTCGCTCACGTCGGTC
>CAVERI010000061.1:0-16190 GCA_963618055.1 bacterium
GGTTTCCTGCCATGCGCGTGGTTAGAGGAATGCCGGATCAGGCCTTATCGTTATCGTCAAACGGGTCGCCGCATTCGGGGCAGAATTTTGGGGGATGGGCGGGATCCTCGGGCTGCCAGCCGCATTTATCGCAGCGGTAGACGGGAGCGCCGGCGGGGCGCTTAGCGCCGCATTCGGAGCAGAATTTGCCCTTATTGACCGCGCCGCATTGGCACGTCCAGCCCTCTGTTTCGGGCTTTTTCGCGCCGCACTCGGGGCAGAATTTGCCGGTGGCAGTCGCGCCGCAGGCGCATTTCCAGCCATTGGCGGCGGGCTGGGCGGGGGTCTGCTGGGCCTGCTGAGTCGGCTGCTGGGCGCCCATCTGGAAGAGGGAGTTTGCGTTCAGGCCGCTGCTCATATTGGCCATATTCATGCCCATGAAGCCGGTGAACGCGCCGCCCTGATTCTTGGCCGCGTCCTGCATGGCCTGCGCCTGCGCGCCGACGAGGTGCGCCGCGGCCATATTGGGGTTGCGGAAGACGGCGTTGCGCTGAAGCTCCTTGATCATCTGCTCGTCCTGCTCGGAGGCCTTGACGGAGCTTACGCCGAAGGACACGATCTCCACGCCGCGCAGCTGCGCCCACTTTTCGGACAGCACGTCGTTGAGCGCGTCGGCGATTTCGGTGGTATGGCCGGGCAGGGCGCTATAGCGGATGCCCATATCGGAGATGCGCGCGAAGGCGGGCTGGAGCGCCGTGAGCAGCTCGCTCTTCAGCTGGCTGTCGATCTGGTCGCGGGTGTATTCGGATTCCACATTGCCGCACACGTTGGTGTAGAACAGCATGGGGTTCACGATGCGGTAGCTGTATTCGCCGAAGCAGCGGATGGAAATGTCCACGTCCAGCCCCAGCTTCTCATCCACCACGCGGAACGGCACCGGGCTGGGCGTTCCGTATTTGTTGCCGATGATTTCCTTGGTGTTGAAGTAGTACACGCGCTGGTCGCGTCCCGCCTGACCGCCGTAGGACAGGCGCTGGAAGGTGGCCTGAAGGATGGCCTTCAGGTTTGCGCTGCTCAGGCCGCCGCAGAAGATCGTGGGCTCGCCGCTCTCGTCAAACACGAATTCGCCGGGCTCGGCGCAGAAGTCCACAATGCGCCCCTGATCGACGACCATCATGCACTGGCCGTCGGCGACGGCGACGACGGAGCCGCTGGAAATAACGTTGTCATCCTCGCTGCGGCTGCCGCCGAAGCGTCCCTTTGTCTTTTTCTGCGCGCGAACGGCGAGCACGTCCTCCGGCAGCGCGTCCGCGTAAAAGTACTCCTTCCACTGGCTGGCAAGCGTGCCGCCAATTGCATTCAATCCGGCGCGAATCAGTCCCATAGTTTGTTCCTCTCTTTCTTATTCGCTGTTGTTATTATAACATGAAATCCCGCGCGTGAAAAGGGTTATCTATGTCAAAATGCTTGACAAACGGGCGCATATGTGGAATACTTTCGGTAACGGACGGATAATGGAGGGATGTTTATGCCGGAGCTTCCGCGCATGGTGGCCGTGGTTGGCACAAACGCCTCGGGAAAGAGCTCGCTGGGCGTGCGTCTGGCGCAGCGCTTCGGGGGCGAAATTGTGTCCGCGGATTCGCGGCAGGTTTTTCGGGGGCTCGATCTGGGCAGCGGAAAAATTTCGCCGGAGGAGACGCGCGGGGTTCCGCATCACCTGCTGGACGTATGCGAGCCGAACGACTTTTTCTCGATGGCGGATTTTCAGAATCTGGCCTACCGCGCCATCGACGGCATTCTCGCGCGCGGGCGCGTGCCGTTTCTGGTGGGCGGCACGGGGCTGTACGTCGCGTCGGTCACGGAGGGCTATCAGCTGTCCGACCGCGTGCCGAACCTCGCCTACCGAGAGGAGCTGGAAACGAAGACCACGCCGGAGCTGTATGAGATGCTCGCTTCCGCCGTGCCGGGCGTGGAGATCGACCGCAACAACCGCAACCGCGTGATGCGCGCGCTGGAGAAGCTGGAAAGCGGCGATACGCAGATGCCGTCGCGCGAGGCAAAATACCGCGTGCTGAAGCTGGGCGTGTCGTGGGATCGGGAGACGCTGAAAAAGCGCATCGACGAACGGCTGGAGCGCCGCATGAACGAGGGCATGGTGGACGAGGTGCGAACGCTCATCAAAAATGGCGCCAGCCACGAATTTCTGATGAAGCTGGGGCTGGAATACCGCTTTCTCACCCGCTATCTGGACGGCGAATTTGCCAGCGAACAGGAGATGACGGAGGCGCTTTCCGCCGCCATCAAGAAATTCGCCAAGCGGCAGATGACGTGGTTCCGCCGCGATCCCGACATTCACTGGCTGGACATGACCGGTGACGCGTATGGGCAGGCCTGCGCGCTGATCGAAGATTTTTTGCACTGAAAGGCCTTGGCATGAATTCCCTCCCGCGCGCATTGATTGCCGGGGAGGGATGCTTTATGGAGAGCGCGATGTTCTGCGGCACCGGCTGCGCGCTGGTAACGCCGTTTTGCGACGGAAAGGTGGAGTTCTCCGCGTTCGAGGGGCTGATCGAGCGGCAGATTGCCGCGGGCACGGACGCGCTGATCGTCTGCGGAACGACGGGCGAGCCGTCCACGCTGACTGACGGCGAAGCGCTGGAGCTGGTGCGCTTCGCCGTGGAGCGCGCCGCGGGGCGGGCGAAGGTAATCGCGGGCGCGGGCGCGAACTGCACGCGCACGGCGGTTCGGCGCGCGGCGCTTCTGTCCGGCACGGGCGCGGACGCGCTCTTGTGCGTCACGCCCTATTACAACCGCGCGAATCAGGAGGGACTGCTTCAGCACTTTCAGGCGGTGGCCGACGCGTCGCGCGTGCCGGTGATTCTGTACAACGTGCCATCCCGCACGGCGGTGAACCTTCTGCCGGAAACGGTGACGGCGCTGCTCAGACATCCGCGGATACGCGGCGTGAAGGAGGCGGCGTCCGACATCCGGCAGCTGGCGGAGCTATTGCGGCTGGCCGGCGACGGCTGCCACGTGTACGGCGGAAACGACGATCTGGCGCTTCCGGCGCTGGCGCTGGGCGCGAGCGGAATGATCTCCGTGACGGCGAACATCGTGCCGAAATTCTACGGGCGCATGGTGCGCGCGGCGATGGCCGGAGAGCTGGCCGAGGCGCGCGAACGCTTCCGCGCCCTCGCGCCGCTGAACCATGCTCTGTTTGCCGACGTAAACCCCATTCCCGCAAAGGCCGCGCTGGCCGAGCTTGGCCTGATTCGCAACGAGCTGCGCCTGCCGCTCACGCCGCTGAACCCCACCGCGGCAGAAGCCCTGCACACCCTGCTCACGAACCCCGCCTTTGCGGAGGATGTGGGGCGTTTTTGAAGCAGACCGCCCGCCGGAAAGCTCCGGGCGGGCGATCTAAGGCGTTTACAGCTTTACCGGAATGCCGGGGATGCCGTCCATGTGATCCCACACGAAGCGGGTGAACAGCGTTACGCCGGTGGAAAGCGCGGCCTCGTCGATGTCCCAATCGCAGGTGTGGGCAGGCTTATTGAAGCCCTTTTCGTCGTTTCGCATGCCGAGGCCGAACAGGAGGCCGGGCTTTTTCTGCTCGTAATAGGCGAAGTCCTCCGCGCCGGGCGACGGTTCCAGCGGCAGAAGGAAGCTGTCCCCGCCCACGCTGCGGCAGGTTTCGGCGAAGGCGGCGTACAGGCGCGCGTCGTTTACGGCGGGCGGCAGCGGCTCGCCGAAGAAGTCGATTTCAAATTCGCCGCGCATGTCGCGGCACACGTTCTCTGCCAGTCGGGTCAGGCGCGCGCGCGCCCAGTCCATCGTGGCCGTTTTCAGGCAGCGGATGCTGCCCGTCATCGTGCAGGTGTCGGCGTTGGCGGACACGGTCGTGCCCGCGTTCATCATGGTTACGGCGATTACGCAGGTATCGAACGGGTCAACCTCGCGGGCGAGGATTTCCTGAATGCCGTCGTAAATGCGCACGCCGATGGCCAGCGCGTCGATTCCGCGGTGGGGCGACGCGACGTGCACGCCGCGCCCATGCACGGTAATCTGAAACCGGCCGGACGCAGAGTTCGTCGTGCCCACGCGGGAGGACGGCCGGTGCACCGGGTCGTTGCAGTTCACGTGACACATGACAATCGCGTCGATGTCGTCCATCACGCCGTGCTCGCACATCGTGCGCGCGCCGCTGGGGCGGGATTCCTCGCAGGGCTGAAACAACAGCCTCACGCGGCAGCGCAGCTTCTCGCGCATGCCGTACAGCGCCCTGCACGCGCCCAGCAGCATGGCGGTGTGCGCGTCGTGCCCGCAGGCGTGCATTACGCCGTCGTTCTGGGAACGATAGGGCTTGTCGAAATTCTTTTCCTGAATGGGCAGCGCGTCCATGTCGGCGCGCAGACCCAGCGTAAACGACGTGATGTCCGGGTTCACCGTCGCCACGATGGTGTTCCGTCCGTATTTGTCTGCCACATAGGGAATGCCGATTGCGTCCAGCTCGCGCCGGACGAGCTTTACGGTGTTTTCAAGCTCCCAGCCCAGCTCCGGGTGCGCGTGCAGCTCGCGCCGGATGCGCACAAGCCAGTCCTGATCCACGGAAAATTGCGGTTCATTCATGCGTCTGTTCCTCCTTCAGCCGCGCGCCCAGCTCGCGCCCCAGCCGCTCCGCCTCGCCGGGCAGAACCGGCAGGCGGTGGTACAGGAACGTGGATTCCAGCGCCGCGTATGCGCCGCGCGCAATGTCGTCGCGCGTGGGCAGGTAGCCGAGCAGCTCGTCGGCGCAGCCAAGCGTCAGCGCGCGCGTGTCGCCGAGCACGTCTCGAATCCTGTTTCCGATGGCGCAGAAGCCCTCAAATGGCAGCGCCGCGATCGGCACGCCGCCCAGCACCAGATAATGCACGGAAATCGGGTCGCGGCTGGGCAGGTCGTCAAATTTTGAAAGCATCTCCTTTTCCCATACCCGCGCCACGCGATCCGCGCCGGGAATGGCCTGCGGCCGGGACGCGGCGCGCTCCGCCGCGTCCGCGATATCCTCGCGGGAGACGGGCAGCAGGCGAATCTCGTCCGCCACCTCGCCGCCGAAGACGCGCATGGGCAGCTCCACTTCGTCCGTCAGCGCCGAGAGAATCGCCGCGGCGAAGGCGTCCATCTGCGCCTCGCGCGCGTCGTCCTCGCAGGGCAGCGGGTCAATGTCGCCGCACAGGCCGTTCAGGTACACGGGCTTGAAGCCCTTTTCCTCCGCCATGCGGCACACGCGGCCGGGATAGTCCGCCGAAATGCCGGTCGAGTGCCCGCGGCACACCGGGTGGCAGGCGTAGGAGAGGAGCGCGATCGGCTCGCGCTCGCTGCGCGACAGGAGAAACCCGCGCGCGTAATCGTCCACGGGGCCGTCCTTCGCGGCGCGGTTATAGGCGTATTGACCGTTCAGCCGACCCATGGAGAAGCGCAGCGACGTTACGCGCCGCATATCCGAAAGCGCGTCCTCGCACGCGGCCAGTATCGCGCCGGGCAGCGTTTCCACGTATTCCGGGCACACCTCGCCGCAGCCCTCGTGCGCAATGGCGGGCGCGGCGGTGTGCGTATGGATGCTGACGATCAGCACGTGCGACGGCGCTATGGCGTGCTTTTGAAGCAGCGCCGCGCGCACCCTGCCGACGATGTTCCGGTTCAGGCCGAGAATGTCGCAGGAGACCACGACATACGTGCGGCCGTGATCCTCCAGCGCCACGGCGCGGGCGAACAGCGGGTCGTCCACGCGCGTCGCCCGCCGCTTCAGATAATAGCCATAGCCCGCCAGCTCAACGCCCAGCGGCGGCGTGATTTCGGTTTTTCCATATCCGGCGCGCATGCGCCCGCCCCCTTTTTACAGCCCGCGGATAACGCCGCGGTATTTTTCGATGAGGCCCGCGTTGATTTCGTCGCCGCCGTCAATGTTGCTGGAGGCGTAGAACTCGATGTCCCGGCCTTCCTCCCGCGCGATTTCCTCCACGCGGCACACAATGGACTGAAGCAGCGCGCTGCCGACGGCCGTGGACGTGGGGCCGACCCTGCGCCCGCCGGTGCCCTCGACCGCCGCGTCGCCCAGCGCGCCGCCGTTGTCCAGCACCAGATCGGCCGCCTCAAACAGCCGCTTGCCCATCGGGTTGCGCGCGGCCACGGCGCTTGTGTGCTTAAGGCTCGTGAGCGCGATGACATACGCGCCGCGCGCCCGGCACTTCATGGCCAGCTCCACCGGCGTGGTGTTGCGGCCGGAATTGGAAATGGCGATCAGCACGTCGCCCGCCTTCACGGGATAGCGCGAAAGCAGCTCGTCCGCCAGCCCGTCCGTGCGCTCCCAGTCGGTGCTCTCGGACGCGGACACGTGCAGCATCAGGCGCTCGTCCATAATCGGGCACACGCGCGCCAGCCCTCCGGCGCGGTAAAAGATTTCCAGCGCCAGCAGATGCCCGTGCCCGGTGCCGAAGGTATACAGCATGCCGCCGTTTAACAGGCTTTCGGCGATTTTCTGCGCCGCCGTTTCCAGCGCCTCGGTCTGTCCGTGGAACGCCGTTTCCAGCGTTTCCTTCAGAATTTCATAGTAACGCTCGTTTGCCTTCATGATTTTTTATGTTCCTTTCTTATTCCTTATCGGAGGTTTCCTTCAGCCGTTTTATCGCCTTTTCGTTCAGGCCGCCGCATTCGCGCATGGCCAGCATCACGCCGCCGATTTCCGGCGGAAGCGCGGGCCGCGCCGTTTCCGCGTTCGGACAGGCCTCGCGCAGCGCCTGCGTGAACGCGTCCCTCGCCTCCGCGCTGTGCTCGAATACGCCGCCGTACAGTCCCACGCGCCGCACGGCGGGGCAGGGACGAATCAGCGCCGCCGCGCCGCGCGCGAGGCGGGTCATCTGCGCGCACAGAAGGCCCAGCGCGGGCTCGTCGCCCGCTTTCGCCAGCGCCAGCACCTCTCTTCCAAACGCGGCAAGGTCGCTCGGCTTGGTTTCGGGGCGGTACACAAAATCGATCAGCCCGCGCGGCTCGCGCAGATCAAAAAACGCCCGCGCGCGCTCGGCCAGCGCCCGCGCGTCCGACACGCCCTCCCAGCAGTCGATGGCGGCGCGCAGGCCGCCCAGCGCCAGCGCGTATCCGGAGCCGGGGTCGCCGAGCACGTGCCCCCAGCCGCCCGCCGTGCGCGTTTCGCCATCTTCGTCCGTCATCACGATCATCGAGCCCGTGCCGCACACGGCCATGGCCGCCGGCGCGCCCTGCGAAAACGCGAACAGCGCCAGATGCACGTCGGAGGTAAGCGTCAGTCTTTCCGGCTCAATCCGGCCCTGCGCGAAGGCGCGCGCGGCTTCGGGCGGCGCGGGCCCGTCCAGCGACGGATCGCCCACCACGACGCGCGCGATTTGCCCGTTCAGCCCCCGCGTCAGCCGCGAAAGCACGTCCAGCAGGTTCTCCTTCGCCTGTTCCGCGCCGATCTGCCCGGCGTTCAGCCCGCCGCCCACGGCCGCGGCCAGCACCGTGCCGTCCATGCGCGCGGCGACGGCCTTCGTCTTGGTTCCGCCGCCGTCCACGCCAATGAGATACCCCTCCTCCGCCATTTGCGTTCCTCCGTTTCCATCGTCTGGCAATCATTATAAACACGGCCATCCGAAAAGTCAATACGGATAAAATCGGCAAAAAGCGCAAAACATAGGAACCTTGATTGCCGAATGCGCGTCGATATGATAAAATGGATACGCATGGCAGGCGGACGCGCCTCGCGTCCGGGAAGGGAGCTTTCGTTGATCAAACGTTTTTTCGCGTTCGTGCTGGCCGTGGGACTGACCGCGGCGGCGCTTCTCATGATGTTTCCCAGCTGGCTGAACGTCGTCGCGCCGGACGTCGACCTTTCGCAATACGGCATTGACGTAAGCGGGCTGGACATCTATCATTTCCCGTTCTACGGCAGCGCCGGGCGGCGCGCCGAGGGTGAGGACACGGGCTTCGGCGTATCGGACATGGTGGAGGCCTACGCCGACTATGTGGAAAGGAGCGGGCAGACGCCGCCGTCGTTCGGCGCGCTCTGGTCGCGCCTGATGAGCCGTGACGATCTGGTGCAGACGCTGTACGATTTCATGATCGTGGCGCTTCTGACGATTCCCGTATACATGCTGGTGCGTCTTCTGGCGTACAACACGCTGTACGAAATGGCGGAAAGCACGATGTGGCTGGCGCGCGTGTTCCTGCGCGGCGTTGTGGCCGTGAGCGCGAGTCTGGTCACGGTGTCGGCCACGTGGTTTCTTTATAAGCGGCTTCTGTTTCAGGTGATCCTGCAAAACGCCTATGAGCGGCTTACCCAGCTCACGAATATGCGCTTTGCGCTGAACGCCACGAACATCGTCATCCTGCTGGTGACGGTGTGCGCGGTTATCGCCCTTCTGCGGGCGACGTTGTTCCGCGGCAGCGTGTTCACGTCCATCCTCGGCGCGGTGATGCGCACGCTTCTGTATATCGTGCTGATCGCCGTAATCAGCATCTTCATCAGCCGCATGACCGCGCGCACCATCCTGTTCATGGCCGCCGCCCTGTTCGCCATCGGCCTCGTGAAGGACGTGTTCCTCCCGGAAAAAAAGCGCCGCGCGCGCTGAGAAAAGCCCATTTGTCCACAAAAACGCCGCCGAAGCGCAAAGGCCCCGGCGGCGTTTTTATGGGAGGGAAGCGAAAGAAACGCGCTTTTTCCCTCTTGGCTCCTTGAGGGGGTGCCGGGGGAGCGACGCTCCCCCGGCCTTCCCGGAGAGTTACTGAACGCGGATGGTCACGATTTCGTAGGGCTTCAGTTCGAGATTCAGCTCGCGGCCCTCAAACGGCGCGGGCTCGAGGTCGTCCTCCATGAGGGAGGTGAAGCAGGCCTTCTTCGGCTCCTCGGCCAGCACCAGACGCGCGCGGGTGCGTGCGCCGTAGTACTCGTACAGGCGGATGATCGTGCCTTCGCCGTGCAGCGCTTCCTTGACGCTCTCAATCTGAACGCCGGGCGCGTCGATGCGGGCGAACGCGGCTTCCTCCGCCTTCTGGCCGGCGGCCTTCAGCGCGGTCACGGGGATGTTGAACTCATACGCGCGCTCCGGCACCTGCGCCTGTCGCCAGTCGCCCTCGTGCGGCATCAGGGCGTAGGTGAACTCGTGCATTTCCTGATCGGCCGTCGGGTCGGGGTTGGTGGCGGACTTGAGCATGGTCAGCGCGAGGCTGTTCTCGTCCACGGAGTAGCCGTACTTGCAGTCGTTCAGGATGGCGGCGCCGTAGCTGGCCTCGCTGACGTCCGCCCACTTGTGGGCGCACACCTCGAAGCGCGCCACGTCCCAGCTGGTGTTCTTATGCGTGGCGCGGCGCACGTTGCCGTACTGAATGTCGAACTGCGCCTCGTTGTAGAAGATGTCCACGGGGAAGTGCGCCTTCAGAAGGCCGTGCTCTTCCTTCCAGTCCACGATGGTGTGGAAGTCCACGCGGTCGACGTCATGATAGAACGTGATGTCCTGCGCGATCTTGGACTTGCTGATCGCCCATTCCACATGCACGGCGGACAGCACGGGGCCGTTCGCCACGACCTCGAAGCTCGTGGGCTTATCGAGGTTCCACGAATGCTCGCCGTAGTAGATGTTGATGTCCCACGCGTCGTAGTTGTGCGGGCGGTTCTCGTAGTACACGATGGTGTTGAGCGACTTGCCCGCCTTGGCAAGCTCGCGGCCGGCGCGCTTGTCGTACAGCGAAGAGATAAAGCCGGTCTCGTCGAACGTGCCCCTGAACGCGGGCGTTTCGAAGCTGTTTCGGTCGGCGTGCACGCGCGCGGGCGCTTCCTCGCCGAAGACGAAGGTGAAGCTGGTCTCGCCCATGGGCTTTAAGCCCTTCACGAACGCGGCATAGCGGCCGTTCACGCGCTGCGCCGGGAAGGTCTCGCCCGCGGCGTTTTTGAGCGCGCACACGCCCTCGGGCGCGTCGAACCACACGAGGTCGCTGCGCTCGTGGGACAGCGAGTTATACAGCGCCACATCGCCGGCGGTGCGGGCGTTCAGCGCGTCCAGCGCGGTCTTCTTGAGCGCCTCGGTGCGGGCGAACAGGTCGGCGTAGATTTCGTTGGAGTCGGTGTATACCTTGTGGATGGAGGAGCCGGGCAGGATGTCGTGGAACTGCAGCGTGAGCATCTGCCGCCAGATCTGACGGAGCTCGTCCTGCGGATATTCCACGCCGTAGCGCTTGGCCAGCGTCAGCCACAGCTCGACCTCGCGCAGCAGGATCTCCAGCTTGCGGTTGTTGCGCTTGTTGCGCGCCTGCGAGGTGTACGTGCCGCGATGGTATTCAAGATACAGCTCGCCCGACCACTTCGGCAGATCCCTGCGCCCGGAAACGCGCTTTTCCAGATCCTTGAAGAAGTCCAGCGCGAAGGTCTGGCGCACGGCGGGGCAGCCGGCGACCGGGCTCTTCATGCGGCGGGCGTTTTCGATCATCCAGTCGGTGCTTCCGCCGCCGCCGTCGCCGTAGCCGTAGGTCACGATGTAATGGTTGTCCAGCCCCTTCTGCTGGAAACGCTTCCAGCCGCCCTTAATCTGGTTCGGCTCGAGCATGGCGTTATAGGTGGTGAAGAAGGCCAGATCGTCGTGGCGCTCATAGTCGTCCTCGCTGCCGTATTCGCGTGAGGGCGTGAAGTGCGTGAGCACCTCGCTTCCGTCGATGCCCTTCCACGTGAAGGTATCATACGGCGAGCAGTTGAATTCCGACCACGACAGCTTGCTGGTCATGAAGTAGTCGATGCCGCTCTTTTTCAGAATCTGCGGCAGCGCGGCGGAATAGCCGAACACGTCAGGCAGCCACAGGATGCGGCTGCGGCGGCCGAACTCGGTCTCAAAGAATTCGTTGCCGTACAGGAACTGGCGCACCAGAGCCTCGCCGCCGGACAGGTTGCAGTCGGCCTCGACCCACATGCCGCCCTCAGGCTCCCACTGGCCGCGCTTCACGGCTTCCTTGATGCGCTCGAACAGCTGCGGCTGATCCTCCTTCACAAACTGATACAGCTGCGGCTGGGAGGACATGAACTTGAACTCGGGATACTTCTCCATCAGGCGCAGCATCGTGGCGAAGGTGCGCACGGCCTTATGGCGCGTCTGATACAGATCCCACAGCCACGCCACGTCGATATGGGTGTGGCCGATGCAGTCCGCGATGGCCTCCGGCTCGCGGCTCTCCAGCGGCTGATAGTAGTTGTCCTGCAGATAGTCGCGCGCCGCCTTGATGGAGGCGTGGAACGCGGGGCTGAACGGCTCGCGCAGGTCGAGCAGGTTGATCGCGTCGGACAGCGTTCGCAGGGTGGTCTCGCGCTCGCGGCAGCCCTCGCGCAGAAGCAGCGCGGCGGTGTGCGGCACGTCCAGATCGTAATAAAGCTGGGTCACGTCGTCCATGCCGTCGGCGAGGAAGAGCGTCATGCGCGGCGCGTTCACGCCCGCGGCGATTTCCTTGGTGCCGTTATAGGCCTGAAGGAAGATGTCGTATTCCTTGCCCGGCACGGCTGCCTCGTCCAGAATCAGCTCGGTGTGGCGGGTGTCGAACGCCTGCGCGATCTCGCCGTCCACCCACACGACGACCTGCGGGTTCACGGCTTCCCACTCGTTTTCCATGCCGCTGCGGATGGAAAGGATGGTCTGACCCCGAAAATCCTCCGGCGTCACGACGGTGAAGCGGAAATCCTCCCAGTTGTCGCCCACCTTTTTCGCCCACAGGCTGCCGTTTTCAAACGGCACGAACGCGTTCTCTCCGCGCGGAGAGGCCTCAATTCCGGTGACCGGCACGCGCTTGCGCACGCGCAGAGCGTTCAGATCCGCCTTGATTTTGCGCACACGCGCGTCCAGCTGGTGCATCTGCATCGTTTGGTTCACTCCTCTTATTCTTGTTCCATTGCGTCTAAATCAAATTTCCCCGTGAAGGATACCCTTGCCGGGCCCGTCATGAACACGCGCCGCCTCGCCCGGTCGTATTCGATGAACAGCGTCCCGCCCGGCAGGCGTACGTGCGCCCGGTCGGCACACGCGCCGTTCAGGCTTGCCGCCACCAGCGTCGCGCACGCGCCGCTGCCGCAGGCCATGGTCGCGCCGCTGCCGCGCTCCCAGATGCGCGCGGTCAGGTGCGTCGCGTCGTCCGCGCGCGCAAAGGACGCGTTCACGCGGTGCGGAAACAGCGGGTGCGTTTCCACAAACGCGCCGTCCGCCCGAAAGGCGTCGCCGTCCGGGAAGCGGTCGAGCGTCACGGCGTGCGGATTGCCCATGCCCACGCACGTAAACCGCGCCGTCCGCCCGTCCGGGAACAGCACGACCACGCGGTTCTCCGGCGCGTTCACGGGAATTTTCGCCGGGTCGAACTCCGGCGCGCCCATGTCCACGCGCGCGCCCACGGCCGCGCCGCCCTCGGTGATGACCTCCAGCGCGCGAACGCCGCCGCCGGTGCGGATGGTCATTCGCTCGGAGCGCACAAGGCCGGAATCATACAGATATTTGCCCATGCAGCGGATGCCGTTGCCGCACATTTCGCCCTCGCTGCCGTCGGCGTTGAAGATGCGCATGCGCGCGTCGCATTCCGCGTCCGGCAGCATGAGAATCAGCCCATCCGCGCCCACGCCCACGTGCGGCCTCGAAACCGCAATCGCCGCGCGCGCCGGATCTGCGGGCGCCTCCTGCCGGAAGCAGTCCACGAATACGTAATCGTTCCCGATGCCGTGCATCTTGATAAATTCCATATGCCCCGTTCCTCCCGGTTTCACCTTCCTCTATTATAAGCGCCCGCCGCGCGCCGGTCAAATACTTTTTTCGCGAAACGGGGGGATTTCTGCACACAGCGCATCGTCCGAAAGATTTCCTGTCCTTCGTCTGCCCTGAAGGTCGCGCGGGCACTTGTATATGCGGCGGCGTTCGTGATACAATAGAGACATTCCATAACGCGGGGCGCGAATGACGGAGGTGGCATTCCTTTGGATATATTCGACATTATCGGCCCGGTGATGATCGGGCCCTCCAGCTCGCACACGGCGGGCGCGGCGCGCATCGGCCGGGCGGCGCGCGGGCTGCTGGACGATGAAATCGCGAAGGCGGTCATCACGCTTTCGGGGTCGTTTGCGCGCACGTATCGCGGGCACGGCACCGACCGGGCGCTGATTGCCGGGCTGATGGGCATGGCGGTGGACGACATCCGTCTGCGCGACAGTCTGGAGCTGGCGAAGGCGGCGGGGCTTTCCTATGAATTTCGTCTGGAGGACATTCCGGACGCGCACCCGAACACGGCGGTCATCGAGCTTACGGGCGCGCGCGGCGGGCGCTTGTCCATGCGCGCGTGCTCGGTGGGCGGCGGCGCGATTCGCGTGGAGAAGCTCAACGGCATGAGCGTCTCCTTCAGCGGCCAGCTGGACACACTGGTCATCTGCCATACGGACGAGCCGGGCGTAATCGCGAACGTTTCCAGCCTGATTGCGGCTTTGAACGTGAACATCGCCACCATGCAGGTGTTCCGCCGCTCGGCGGGCGGCGACGCGGTGATGGTGATTGAAACCGACAACGCGCCCGATCAGGACAGCGTGAACATGATTCGCCGGCTGCGCGGCATTCGCACCGCGAACCTTTTAAGACGGCTGTAGGGGAGGACTGCGCGATGCGGGAGTATACCACCATTCAGGAGCTTGTGAATCTGGCAAACGAAAAAGGCGGCTTCTTCGAGGCCGTTCTGGATGACTACGCCGAGGACGCGGACGCGCGCGAGGCAGCCGTTCGCCGCATGGCGGACAGCCTGAACGTCATGCGCGACAGCATCAAGGAGGGTCTGAACCCGGACGCGCGCTCGATGAGCGGGCGCGTGGGCGGGCAGGCCGCGAAGCTGCTCGCGGCCGTGCGCGCGGGCAGGACGTTCGGCGGGAACGCCCTCGGCGCGGCGAGCGCCTACGCGCTGGCGGCGGCGGAATGCAACGCCTGCATGGGGCGCATCGTAGCCGCGCCCACGGCGGGCGCGTGCGGCGTGCTGCCCGCGGCGCTGTTCGCGGCGCAGGAGGAAAAGGGCTGCACGGACGAGCAGCTCGTGCGCGCGCTGTTCACGGCAGCGGGCTTCGGCAGGGTAATCGCGCTGCGCTCCGGCATCTCCGGCGCGGAGGGCGGCTGTCAGGCCGAGTGCGGCTCGGCGAGCGCGATGGCCGCGGCGGCGCTGTGCGATTTAGCCGGAGGCACGCCCGAGGCCTGCGCGAACGCGGCGGGCTTCGCCTGCATGAACCTTATGGGGCTGGTGTGTGACCCGGTCGAGGGGCTGGTGGAGGTTCCGTGCGTGTATCGGAACATCGTCGGCGCGGCGAACGCCGTGTGCGCCGCAAACCTTGCGCTCTCGGGCGTGGGGCTGATCATGCCCGCGGACGAGGTAATCGACGCCATGCGCCGCGTGGGCAGGCAGCTGCCCGCCTCCCTCCGGGAAACCGGCGAGGGCGGCTGCGCGACATGCCGGCTGAACGAGACGGAGAAATAAAAATGACGAGAAAAATACTGGCAATCTGCGCGGCGCTGCTTCTGGCGCTTACCGCGGTCGCGGAGGGCTTCACGGCGATTTCGGCGGGCGGCGCGCACGCGCTGGCCGTGGATGAGAAGGGAAACGTGTGGGCGTGGGGCTCCAATGTGCGCGGGGAAAGCGTGCCCGGGAATGTGGACGCGCGCGTGACAGGGCTTGTGAAGGTGCTGGAAAACGCCGTCTCCGTCGCCTGCGGGCGCAACTTTTCGCTGGCGCTTACGTCGGACGGGGCGCTGTATGGCTGGGGCGACAATCGATCGAACCAGCTTCCCGGCGTTTCCGACGCGCGCGCGAACGCGCCCGTGCTTCTGCGGGAGGGCGTTCTCTCGATGGACGCCTGCGAGGAGCGCGCTGTGCTCGTGACCATGGCCGGGGAAGCGTTCGCGTGGGGCGCGGGCGAAAATCTGCGCCTTCTTTGCGATAACGCCGCAGAGGCCGCCGTGGGCGTGGACTTCACCCTCGTTCGCCTGAAGACCGGCGAGGTGTACGAATATCCCGATAACACCGAATCCACCGACGCATATGAACCCGCCAGCGCGGAGGATTCCACCAGCGGCGACGCGGGTAAACCTGCCAGCGCGGAGGATTCCGCAAACGGCGACGCGAGCGAACCTGAAAGCGCGGAGGATTCCGGCGATTACGGCGCGAACGAAGCCGCGGGCGAGAATGCGGAGGACGAGAGGAATTCGTCGGGCGGGAATCTGGTCGGCGTGAAGAAGCTGGAACATGCGACGATGATTGAGGCGTGCGGGCAGACGCGCATGGCGCTGACGGAGGACGGCACGCTGTATATCTGGGGCGCGGCCGGGGCGGACGGGCGGTTGGGGCTTGCAACGAGCGGCTGGGTGGAAGCGCCCGAGCCGCTGGCGCTGGCCGACGTTCGCACGTTTTCCGCGGGGCTGACGACCTCCGGCGCGATTACAGGCAGTGGCGAGGCGTACCTGTGGGGCACGGTGTATTCCTACGTGATGCTGTACGACGAAAACGGCGACCCTGCCGCGTCGGTGGTGGATGGCCCGCTGGTTTCCTATGGAAGCACGCCGGTTCGGCTGTACGAAAACGCGCAGGCTCTCGCGTTCGGCGACGCGTTCGTGCTTCTGCTTCGAGCGGACGGCACAATTCTCGCGTGGGGCTCCAACGATCACGGCCAGATGGCCGACGGAGACTGGACAAAGGCCGAGCTTGCCGACAGCGACGACGAGGACGAGAAGGACGTGGTGATTACCGAAGCCGACCAGTTCGTGTTCCCGGCGGTGCTTACCGTTCCCGGATAGAGAAAAGCGCAGGTGAGCAAGACGCCGCCGTTTCAGGAGGAGACGGCGGCGTTTATATGGAATGGTACAAAAAGAATCCATTGCTGGGAAGGCCTTTTTGCAGCCGCGCGAAATTGATTGCTTCAGCAGCCGTTACTCAAAGTGCGAGATGTCCGCGGTACGAACATATATACCGCGCAGATTCATCTCGATCAATACTTCGAGGACTGTGCCTTCGTCGTCCGCTGCGTCCGCAGGCTCGATACAGTCCCGCTTTCTTATCGCGGTGAGCGCCGCGCGGAGTTCGTCCAAGCTCTGAGTGACCATACGCGCCGTATCAAAGCGTTTGGCATTTCGGACAAGATAGCAGCGGTAAAACTCTGCCGGGAAGAAGAGCTTGAAATATGCGATTCT
>CAVERI010000062.1:0-15987 GCA_963618055.1 bacterium
TTGCGTCAATTATACCGCGAACGAAGGGGGTTTGTAAACCCCTCAACGGCCATTTTTGTCCGAGGCGGACGAACGCCATGAAGGGGCAGCTTCGTTAAAAGGTGGATAATTTCGCCTCGCGTGCTTGAAACCTTAAACTCGACCCTGTAAGATAGGTTATGGTATCAAGCGGCGCGGGCAGCGCCGTGTGGCAAGGGGATTTTCAAGCGATGAGAGCCGTAAATATCAAGCTCAGCCTGGCCGAAAACGTGAAGCAGTTCGTGAACATTGCCAGCCGTTATCCCTACGATATCGATCTGCGCGTCGGCCGTCACGTTGTGGATGGAAAGTCGATTCTGGGCATTTTCTCCTTAGACCTTTCCAAGCCCATCACGCTGGAGGTTTATGAGGATAAGTGCGACGACCTGCTTGAGGAAATCAAGCCGTTCGTAATCGGCTAAGACCGTACAAAAGAAGGAAAAGCAGAGTGCGCGTGTGCTCTGCTTTTGTTATGAGGAGGCTACGCAGGATGAATCAAGAGCTGTACCGGCGCTTCGACGAGCCGGTCAATCGCGTGAACACCGAGTGCATCAAGTGGGACAACCGCGCGAAATTCGGCAACGCCGAGGCGCTGCCCATGTGGGTGGCGGACATGGATTTCCGCACGGCGGACGGCATCGTGGAGGCGCTCACCGCCCGCGCGGCGCACGGCATTTTCGGATATTGTCAGGACAGCGAGCGCGACCGCGCCGCCGTCGTGAACTGGATGAAGACGCGCCATCATGCGGACGTGTCGCCCGAATGGGTGCTGTACAGCCCCGGCGTGGTGGACAGCATGTACCACATCCTGCGCGGCCTGTATAAAGAGGGCGCGCGCATCGTCATTCAGCCGCCGGTGTACGGGCCGTTCCGCGGCATGATCAAAAAGGCGAACATGACGTGCGTGGAGAACCCGCTTGTGCACGACGAAACCGGCTGGCACATGGACTATGAGGGGCTTGAGGACTGCCTGCGCGCGGGCGCGGACGCGATTATGGTCTGCTCGCCGCACAACCCCGTGGGGCGCGTGTGGACGAAGCCGGAGCTGGAGACGCTGGCCGCGCTGTGCAAAAAATACCACACCCGCATCATCTGCGACGAAATTCACGCCGACTTTGAGCTGGCGGGCGCGGCGCATACGCCCA
Organism: bacterium; assembly: GCA_963618055.1. Taxonomy (GTDB): domain Bacteria; phylum Bacillota; class Clostridia; order Christensenellales; family Aristaeellaceae; genus SFHK01. Next base: position 1,164 of record CAVERI010000062.1, read on the forward strand.
TCCTGTCCGTGCCGGGCGCGGAGGACGCGGTGATGATGATTTCCGCCACCAAGACGTTCAATCTGGCGGCGCTTCGGCATTCCGCCATTCTGTGCGCGGACGAGACGGCGCGCAAAGCGATTGAGGGCAGCCTGAACGGCGCCATGGCGGAGACGAACCTGTTCGGCCGCCTTGCCACCCGCGCGGCCTACGAAACCGGCGCGGAGTGGCTGGACGCGCTGCTTGCCTACCTCAGCGAGGGGCGCGGCCTGCTGGAGGCCGGGCTTTCGAAAATTCCCGGGCTGAAGCCCGCGCACGTGGAGGGCACGTATCTTCTGTGGCTGGACGCGCGCGAGCTGGGCATGGATAACGAACGCCTGAACCGCTTTTTCATCGACGACTGCGGCGTGATTCCGAACGACGGCGCGGCCTTCGGCGAGCAGGGACGCGGCTTCGTGCGCCTGAACTTCGCCACGACGCACGCCAACCTCCGCGAGGCTGTGCGGCGCATCGGCGAGGCGGTTGAGAAGCGATGAAGCTCATCGTGTTCGATACCGAAACCACCGACCTGCGGCCGGGGCAGATCTGCCAGCTGTCCTACCTGATCGCGGAGCACGGGAACGTGACGGGCAAGAACATGTTCTTTTCCGTGGACGAGATGAGCGAAGCGTCCCAGGCCGTGCACGGCATGAGCATGGAAAGGCTGGAGGAGCTGTCCGGCGGGGAACGATTTGAGGATCGGGCGCAGGAAATCTTTGACGATTTCTCCGCCTGCAAATGGATGGTGGGGCACAACGTGGCGTTTGACAATCGCTTCCTGCGCACGGAGCTGACCCGCGCGGGGTATGAGCTGCCGAAAATTCGCACGTTCTGCACCATGTGCTACTTCACCGGCGACATGCAGCTGCTTCGCAAGTTTCGCACCGGCCGCCCCAAGCCGCCCAAGCTGATTGAGCTGGCGGAATACATGGAGCTGAAGACCGAGGACGTTGAGAAAAACAGCGAAGCGTGGTTCGGCGGCGGCGCGGCCGCCCATGACGCGCGCTTCGATACCGCCATGACCTATATGTGCATGGCCGAGGGCGCGCGGCGCGGCATGATCCGCGGCTTCCTGTAGCGCGCCCGCGCCGCTTTCGCGCCTTTCTCTCCGAGAAATGGTTGCGAAAGCGGCGCGTTTCGTTTATAATGTAGGCAGTTTTAAAAAAACTACGCATGGGAGGCTGCGCGCCATGGAATACGGGCATTTTGAAAACGGCGGCCGGGAATTTGTGATTACCAGCCGCAAAACGCCGCGGCACTGGCACAACTATCTGTACAACGACGAATACGTCGCCTTCTTCTCGCAGGTGGGCTTCGGCGAGGGCTTCGCGCAGGACGCGCTGGGCCGCCGCATCCCGCTGGTGAAGGATCGCATGCTGTATGTGGTGAACCGCGAGACGGGCGCGTGGTCGTCCGCCAACGGCCTGCCGATGCGCGACGCGTTCGACCGCTATGAATGCCGTCACGGGCTGGGCTATACCGTGCTCACCGCCGTGAAGGGCGGCGTGCGCACGGAAATCACGTTCTTCGTGCCCGAGGAAGGGCGGCGCGAAATCTGGCGCGTGCGCGCGGTCAACGAGGGCGAAAGGCCGGTCAGGCTTTCGCTGATTCCCTTTGCGGATACCGACGTGGACGGCGCGTATCGCCCGCAGGCGTACAACACCGACTACGGCAATTTCGACGCGGCGCACGGCGCGGTGTGGGGGCATTTCTTCCAAGAATACGAGTCCGACGATCCCGCGCCGATGTACGCCTATATGCTTTCGGACGCGGAGCCGGCGGGCTTCTGCGCGCGGCGCAACGCGTTTATCGGCGCATACGGAAGCAAGCTGTGCCCCGAGGCGCTGGAGGAAGGCCGCGGGCTGGGCAACGAGGAAATGCTGGGCGAAAAGCTCTGTCTGGCGCTGGACATTCATGCCGATTTGCAGCCCGGCGAGGAAAGGGCATTCACCGTCGTGATCGGCGCGGAGCGCGAGCTCAACGACCTGACGGCGGTTCGCGCGCTGGCCGCCGATTCCGAAAAGCGGCTCTCCGCCATTCGCGAAAAGCGCGCGGAGGAAATTTCCGGCCTTTCGATCACCACGCCGGACGCGCGCCTGAACGACGCGTTCAACGGCTTTTATCAGTACGCCACCTGCATGGGCAGCCGCTGGGCGCGCGTGCGCCATAACGGCTATCGCGATATGACCAGCGACACCGAGTGCCTGTCCTGCTTTAACGCGGAGCTGGCGCGCGCGCGGTTCAAGCGCGTTCTGTCCTATCAGTATGAAAACGGCTACGCGCCGCGCACGTTCATTGACGGCCGCGTGCGCGACAATAACTTCTCCGACTGCGCCGTGTGGATCACCTTCGCGCTGGACGCGATTCTGCGCGAGACGGGCGACCTTTCGTTCTTAAGCGAGGTCGTGCCCTTCAATAACGGCGCGGTGGGCACCGTGTACGAGCACGCGCGCCGAAGCGTTCAGTTCCTCTCCGGCTTCACCGGCCCGGACGGGCTTGTTCGCATCTGGGGCGGCGACTGGAACGACTGCATGAACCGCGCGGGACTGGGCGGCAGAGGCGAAAGCGTGTGGCTGTCCATTGCGTGGATTCGCGCGTGCAGGATGCTCATGCGAATCGCGCGCCTGTCCGGGCACGACGCGGACGCGGACGCGCTTGAGCCGATACTTAAGCAGATGAACCGCGCCGTGGACGCGCGCGGCTGGGACGGCGAATGGTATCTCACCGCCATCGACGACGAGGGACGCGACATCGGCTCGCGCGAAAACGAGGAGGGCAAAATCTTCCTGATTCCGCAGCTGTGGGCGGTGCTCGCCGAGCTGGACGACAAGGCGCGCGTGAGGACGGCCATGGAGAGCGCGAACCGGCTGCTGGAAGCGCCGCTGGGCACGCGCGTGAGCTGGCCGGCGTACACGCATTTGGACAACCGCATCGGCGCGGTCACGCAGAAGAGCGCGGGCGTGCACGAGAACGGCGGCGTATACCTGCACACGATGGCGTGGCGGCTGGCCGTGGACGCGATTCTGGGCGACGAAGCGCGCGTGGAGCGCGACATCCGGCAGATGGTTCCGTGGGATCAGACCTACGCGCCCACCGAGGGCGAGCCGTACATGCTGTTCAACTCCTACTTCGGCGACCAGACCGGCTATCGCTACGCCACGCCCGGCCAGAGCTGGCGCACCGCGTCCACGCAGTGGTTTGTGAAGGCCATGACGCTGTACGTCTTCGGCCTGCAGCCGGATATTGACGGTCTGCACATTCATCCCTGCCTGCCGAAGAGCTGGAACGCCTGCGCGGCGGTCAAAAAAATGCGCGGCTGTGAATATCGCGTAACCTATACCCGCACGGGAACGTTTTCCGTGACCGCGGACGGCGAGCGGATTCCGGACGGCAGCGCGCTTCCGCTGAAGCCCGGGCGCGTGGTGAATGTGGAAGTGACGGTGTAAGCACCTAAATTCACAGAAACGCGCGCGTGAATTTTGCGCGCGCGTGATACAATATGAAAAGCATAATTCATCAGATAGGGAGTGCGTTTCTTATGAACCATACGCTGGTGATCATGGCCGCGGGTCTGGGCAGCCGCTTTGGCGCGGGCGCGGGGCAGAAGCAGGTAACGCCGGTGGACGAGGCCGGGCACCTGATCATCGACTATTCCATTTACGACGCGATCCGCGCGGGCTTCAAGAAGGTCGTCTTCGTCATCAAGCCCGAAAGCGAGAAGCTGTTTCACGACGCGATCGGCAGCCGCGTGTCGCCGTATATCGAGGTGGGCTACGCGCACCAGACGCTGAACGACTACCTGCCCGCGGGCTTCAAAATTCCCGAGGGGCGCGAAAAGCCGTGGGGCACGGGTCACGCGGCGCTGTGCGCGCGCGAGCAGGTGCCGGGCGATTTCGTCGTCATCAACGCCGACGATTTCTACGGCGCGGACGCGTATCAGACCGCCTTCCGCTTCCTGAACGCGCCCGGCGCGGCCAACGCGCACGCCATGGTGGGCTATCGCCTGCGCAACACCATGACGCCCAACGGCGCGGTCGCCCGCGGCGTGTGCACGGTGGATGAGAACGGCCACCTTTTGAGCGTTGTGGAGCGCACGAAGATCGTCGCGCGCGGAAACGACGCGGCGTTCACCGAGGACGGCGAAACCTACACGCCCATCTCCGGCGACGCGACGGTTTCCCTGAATTTCTGGATTTTCCGCCATTCCATCTTTGACGAGCTGGAGGCGCGCTTCCACGCCTTCCTGAAGGACGGCCTGAGCGAGAAGCCGCTGAAGGCGGAATACTACCTGCCCAGCGTGCCCAACCAGCTGCTTGCCGAAGGGAAAGCCACGGTTTCCGTGTGCCCCACGTCGGCAAAGTGGTTCGGCATGACGTATCTGGAGGATCTCGCGGAAACAAAGGCGAACCTCCGGCGCATGAAGGACGAGGGCGCGTACCCGGAGCGCCTGTGGGAAAGGGGATAACCGAATCATGCTGAACGCCGCCAGAAACTTTCTGCTGGACGCCGCGCCCGCGGCCTGCGTGCCGATGGGCAACGGCCACATCAACCGCACCTGTCTTCTGACCGATGAGGCGGGGAATAAGTACACGATGCAGAAGATCAACGATTCCATCTTCAAGGACGTTCCCGCGCTGATGGAGAACATCCGCCTTGTGACGGAGTATCTTCGCGCGTGCGATCCCGACCCGCGCCATTCGCTTCAGCTGGTGCACACGAAGGACGGCAAGTGCTTCCATCACGACGAAACAGGCTACTACCGCGTGTACCGCTTTGTGGACGAGAGCATCTGCCTTGAAAAGGTCGAAACGCAGGAGGAATTTTTCCTGAGCGCGCAGGCGTTCGGCTCGTTCCAGAACCAGCTGGCGGGCTTCGACGCGGCCGTGCTGTCCGAGACGATTCCGCGCTTTCACGACACCGCCAACCGCGTGAACAACCTGAAAATCGCCGCGGCGAACGACAAGCTGGGGCGGCTCAAGGAGGTTCAGGCGGAGTACGAATTCGCGCTGGCGCGCGAGGAGGAAGCGGGCGCGATGCTGAAGCTGCTGAACGAGGGCCGGCTGAAGCTGCGCGTGACGCACAACGACACCAAGCTCAACAACGTGCTGTTTGACGAAAGGACGCGCCGGCCCATCTGCATCATCGATCTGGACACCGTGATGCCCGGCCTCGCTGCGAACGACTTCGGCGATTCCATCCGCTTCGGCGCGGCCACCGCCGCCGAGGACGAGATTGACTTAGGCAAAATGACCCTGTCGCTCGACCTGTACGCGGCCTACGTGCGCGGCTTCCTTGGCGCGTGCGGCGGCAAGCTCACCGAGGACGAAATTCACACCCTGCCCATGGGCGCGAAGCTGATGACGTTCGAATGCGGCGTGCGCTTCCTGACCGACTATCTGGAGGGCGACACCTATTTCCGCATTCACCGCGAAAAGCACAATCTGGATCGCTGCCGCACGCAGTTCAAGCTCGTCAGCGATATGGAAGGCAAATGGAAGGACATGGAGCGAATCATTTCGGAGGAGGCGGCCATATGAGCATTCTGATCACCGGCGGCGCGGGCTACATCGGTTCCCACACCGATCTCTGCCTTTTGAACGAGGGCTACGACATCGTAGTCGTGGACAATTACGACAATTCCAGCCCCGAAGCGCTGGGGCGCGTTATGGAGCTCACGGGCAAGACCTTCCCCTATTACGAGGCCGACGCGTGCGACGAAGAGACGCTCGTCGAAATTATGAAGAAGCACGGTGTGGACAGCGTGATTCACTTCGCCGGGCTCAAGGCCGTGGGCGAGAGCGTCGCCATTCCGCTGCGCTACTATGAAAACAACCTGCTCAGCACCATCCGCCTTCTGAAGGCCATGGAGACCGCGGGCGTGAAGAAGATGATCTTCTCCTCCTCCGCCACCGTGTACTCCGCCGACAATCCGATGCCGCTCACCGAAACCGGCAGGCTCGGCTGCACGAATCCCTACGGCTGGACGAAGTATATGAACGAGCAGATTCTGCGCGACGCCGCCGTGGCCGACAAGGATTTGAGCGTGGTGCTTTTGCGCTATTTCAACCCCGTCGGCGCGCACGAGAGCGGCCGCCTCGGCGAGGATCCCTCCGGCATTCCCAACAACCTCATGCCCTACATCTCCCAGACCGCCGTCGGCCGCCGCGATCACCTGACCGTGTTCGGCAGCGACTACAACACCCACGACGGCACCGGCGTGCGCGATTACATTCACGTGATGGATCTGGCGCGCGGCCACGTCGCCGCCGTCCGCTACGCGGATACGTTCAAGGGCGCGGACGCGATCAATCTGGGCACCGGCGTGGGCTACAGCGTGCTGGACATGGTGCATGCCTTTGAGGAGGCCAACCACCTCAAGATTCCCTACGTCATCGGCCCGCGCCGCCCCGGCGACATTGACGCCGTGTATTCCAACCCCGCCAAGGCGAAGGAAAAGCTCGGCTGGCAGGCGGAAAAGACGCTGGTGGATATGTGCCGCGACCAGTGGAACTGGCAGAGCCATAACCCCAACGGCTACGGCAAGTAAAAAAGAGGCATATTCCAAAAACTTTTCGCGAAGCTATTGACAACCGCATGTACGGGTGCTATAATGTTACCTGTTCATGCGGTTGTGGCGGAATCGGCATACGCGCACGTTTGAGGGGCGTGTTCCGCAAGGAGTACGAGTTCAAGTCTCGTCAACCGCACTGAAAGAAATGCTCGAAGGCCTTTTGACCTCCGAGCATTTCCTTTTCACGAAGGCGAGCTTGACAGACGGCGGATTTTCCGATATAATGCATGCCAAGCCTGCATATTTGCGTTTTTATGCACTCATTAGAGGAGGAATCATGGATATTGGTCTATGCTTGAAACGATTTTCGGCCGTGCTTCTGGCGCTGTTTCTGTTCGCCGGTCTGGCCGAGGAGCTGCCGGATGAGGGAACGACGGAGGACGCGTGGGAAGCGGTGGAAATCAGCGTGGACTGGCTCGACACCGAGTTTGTCTACGACGGCGAAGCGCACCAGCCCGTGGCCGCCTACCCCGGCCTGATTATACGCGTGATCGGCTCGGGAACCAACGCGGGAACCTATGTGGCCGAGGCTGTGGCGGAGGACGGCTATGAGATCACCAATTCCATCTGCACATTCACCGTTCAACGCGCGCCGATCACCGTGGACTGGTACGGCACCGAGTTTGTGTACGACGGCCAGCTTCACACGCCCCTCGCCACCTGCCCGGACGTGCGCGTGCGTGTGATTGGCACGGCGCGCAGCGCCGGAAGCTACGTCGCCTACGCGGACGCGGGCCGCAACTACGAGATTGACAACAGCGCCTGCCCGTTCACGGTCATGCCCCGCCCTGTGGAAATCGAGCTGAAATACGCCAAGCGCGCGGGCGAGCCGGATCCCGCCTTCGTGCTTGCCCCGGAAAACCTGCTGGTTGAGGGCATGGACGCGCAGACCGTGCTGGACGAGCTGACGCTCCCGGAGCTTAAAGACCTGACGCTCCAGCGCCTGCCCGGCGAGCAGGTCGGCCAATACGAATACGACCCCACTGCCCTCAACGCCGAAAACTACGTATTGACCTTCACCTATCCCTTCGAAATCACGCGGTAGCCCTGTTTACAGAAAAAATTCGGCCGCGTCCATAAACGGAGCCCCCGTTTCGCGAGAAGCGGGGGCGCTTTTTATGGGAATCCAGACATAATTTCGATATATTTAATCGAAACGATTTCATACAAACTTATATTGTATTTTTCTGTTAATGTGATAGAATGGTGTTACTGCGTATATGGAGGTACCCCGTTTATGAGACCCTCAATCAACCGGCACTGGCGGCTTGCGAGCCTTCGATATTTTTTCGGGCATATCCTGCGGCTGATTCTGATCGCGGTTTTGGTTCTTGTGGTCGTTCTGTACCGCATGTTCTTGGGCCCTTCTCCCGCCGTGTGCAGCATGCTTACCATGTCGCTTCTGGAGAGCAGCGCGCTCAAATTCGTTCCGTATATCTTTTTGCAGAAGGAGGCCGTGAACGAAATCGTCGAGGCGGCTTCGCTGAAGGAGGAAATCACGGAAACGGACACCTCCCTCATCGTCATTGAGGAGCCCGCCGAGGATGAGAAGGATATCGAGCTCATCTCCGTCTCCGCGCCCACCTCCAAGGGCTATGTCATGATCATCAAGGATCCCTCCCGCGTATTCGTGGGCGTTGCGGACAACATACACGTTCGCGGCATGTATATTACCGAGCTGGCGGAGAAGTACGACGCCGTCGCGGCCATCAACGCCAGCGGCTTCTCGGACGCGGGCGGCATGAGCAACGGAAAGGACCCGCTCGGCCTTGTGGTCAGCGAGGGCGAGCTTGTGGTGGCCGGCAGTTCCAAGTACACCGCGGCGGCGTTCGACAAGGACAACATCCTTCACGTGGGCAATTTCACCGCCAAGGACGTGGAGGAAATGGGGCTTCGCGACGCTGCAGCGTGGGGGCCCGCGCTCATACAGAACGGCATGCCCATGGAGGTCAGCACCGCGACCGGCCTGAATCCGCGAACGGCCATCGGCCAGCGCGCCGACGGCGCCGTGCTGTTCCTCGTGCTGGACGGCCGCTATCCCAGCTCGCTCGGCGCGACCTACGCGGACATGATCAGCATCCTCATGGAATACGGCGCCGTGAACGCCTGCAATTTAGACGGCGGCTTCTCCTCCGTGCTGCTGTATGAGGGCGAGCGCATCAGCGACGTCGCCAGCATTGAAAACATCCGCAAAATCCCCACGGCGTTCATGGTGAGGAGGTAATCGCATGAGGAAGGAAAAAACCTACAAGCGGCTGTGGCGGCGCGAGATTCGGCATCGGCGCTTTCTGCGGTTCGTCACCGTGTTCACGCTGGCTCTGCTGGCCGCGACGGGCATGTACGCCGACCGCGTGCTTTCGCTGTACGAGAGCCTTCAGCCCAAATATCTCGTTGAGCCAGCTCTGGAGGATTTCAAAATTGACGAGGCGCTCGATTCGCGGGATGACCTGAACGCCGCGCAGAAGGAAAAGGTAACGGAGGCGTATCAGGCGCTTTCCGCCGAAAATTCCCTTTCCTATCGGCTGGATCCCTCCGCCGGCGGCGACGAAAAGCGCTATCTGGTCACCTGCGGCGGAACACCTGTTTTCACCGTGTCCCTGAAAAGGGTCGGCACGGTGGATTACACGTTTTTCCATTTTGACGAGTATGAGCTTTCCGAGCAGAAGCTGTCGGATTCCATCCTGAAGCTGGCGCAAGCCACCTACACGCTCGAGGTTCCCGCCGACGCGCAGGTTCTCATGAACGGCAAGCCGCTTCCGGAGGGCTCCGCAGCCGTGTCCGTGCAGACCTCCCCGCTGAACGAGCATCTCACCGTTCCCTGCGAAACGCTGAACACGCGGGTGTATTCCGTCACGTGCGTCAAGGGCGCAAAGTTTGCCGTGAACCGCGCGGACGGGCAGGCGTATTCGTGCGCGCGCGAGGGGCTTACCATCAAGGCTGACCCGTTCACCGCGCTGGAATCCGGCGAGCTCTTCGACCGCAGCGTGCTGATTACGGAAAAGATGGCGGCCTTCTTCACGCTGCTGGATAAAAACCTCGCCCACCTGAAGCCCTATGTACAGCAGGGCTCCGTGGCCTATGAGAATTTAGAGCGGTACTTGGACGCCGTTTCCAACATCACGGCGGCAAAGGCAGCCATGGAAAACCCCGCCTGCACGGCGTTTTACCCGGCGGACGGCGAAGCCATCGTCCATATCACCGCCGATTATACCTATACCGCGCGAAACAATCTCACAACCGACCCCACAAAGAACACCTTTGGCGAGACGCTCGACTATACGCTTTTCCTCCATAAGGACGACGGTGCGGACTGGATGGTTTACGACTTCATCATCAAATAGGATTCTGCACAATCGAAAACGGGCGAAGAAGCCGGCTTCTTCGCCCGAAAGGCTTTCAGGAAATGGCGCTTTGCGGGTTTACGGCCGGTTATACAAGCAGCCGCATTTCCCATGATTGCCGCGAAAGCGGCATGAAAAGCCCGGTACGAACGGATACGCCCGGGCTTAATCCGTCTGAGACCTCTTTGTCAGCAGAAACACGCGATTCGATTGCCCCGGCTCTTTATAATATATGTCATATTGTCTGAATACGGCGAAATACCCTTTGAAAAGGTTCTCCCATTGCTCCGTGGTGTTATTCCAAAGAAGCAGCCCGTCATCCAGCACGTTGTTTTCAAGAACCTTTATATGCCATGCTTCAATATCCGATTCGGTGAGATACGGATTTAGCTTTACGAATACCTTCCCGCTCTTCGTAAGGATTCGATTGACCTCAGCAAGCAGCGTTTCAGCGTCTGAAGGATAGAGGTTATCAATTATATTGGACAGCACCACGGCATGAACCGAACCATCGGCAATTCGCGAAAGCGCATCGATCCCACCGCATAGAAAGCGAAATGCGCCTGTTTTCATATGCTTGCACCGTGCCCTTGCACTCTGTATTGCTTTATCGGACAGGTCGATTCCTATATGCTCCCTCGTTCCATAAAGGGCGCACAAAAACAGAGCCGTGCCGTTGCCGCACCCAAAATCCAAAACTGTGCCGGCGCCGCTGCACAGCCAGCGTAAGCCCTGATCGAATCCCTCATTCCCGCTGTCGCTGCTCGCGGGCACGGCGGTATCGTCCGCCCGCTGGAAAACGCCGTCCCAGAACGCGGCTATATCGTCATATTTCGACATGCTTCCCTCCGCTGTAAGCGTTTTTTCCGCAAACCTATGAGCTGTTTGTTTGCAGACGCTGTGCGCACTTTTGTCAATTCATGCGCGAGCCGTGGTATGAGAGGGGGCTCTCGCTGACGAGAGCCTCCTGCTCGATTATTGAGAATCCATCTCGTCCGCCTCGTAGGCGTAGAGGTTGCCGTAGCTCCAGTTGTAGTCGCTGCCGTTGTGGCGGTCGAAGGTCATCCACACGTATTTCGTCCGGTTTCCGCAGGGCACGGGTATGAGACATCCCCAGCCGCGGAAGCCGCCGTCGTCAAAGTCGCACGTCAGGCGCTGGAAGCGCGAGAAATCGCCCAGCGGATACACGCGGTATTCCGCGCGCGCCTTGAAGTCGGAGCCGCACACCAGCGCGCGCTGTCCGCGAATGCGTACCATGAGCCCGCCGGTGTTTTCGCCGCTTTCGGTATGGCACACGTGCCGATAGCCGGAAAACGGCTCGTCGGACTCGAACAGGAAATACCGATACCCCTCGCCGTCCACATTGCGGCAGATGGTCATGTACCATTTGCCGCGCTCGCGGTCGTAGGTGAAATCAGGATCCTCGTCGCCCGTCTTTGCCAGCCACAGCGTGTCGTCGTCCAGCGCCGCGGTGGGCGCGCCGCGCCCGCCTGCCTGCGTGGACAGCGCGTCATCGGATGCGCGCGTCAGCTTCTGCGCCTCCATCAGCGTCGCGTCCAGCACGGTGATGCCGAAGCGCGGGTCGCCCGCGCTCGTGCCGTGGCATAGGATGTGCCCGTGGGAAAACGCCGTCGCCCAGAACAGCCACTCGCGCCGCTGCCGGTGATAGATAAGCGAAATCGCCACGTCCGCGCACCAGCGCCCGTCGCCATAGTCGAAGAAGATCGCGCCCTCGGGCCGCAGCTCGCACGTGGACGGGTTCCACGAAACCACAAACTGATACGAGCCCGCCTGCAAACGCGACGAAAGCGTCAGAAACAGCCGCCCGTTTTCCAGAATCGGCGTGCCGTCCTCATAGCGCACGGGCTTCATGTCGGCGTGGCTGAGCCCGCCGTCTAAAAAGCTCTCCGCGCGCGATACCGCGGCATGCCCGCCCGCGGGCAGGCCGACATACAGCGACACGCCCGCGTTCATAAACGCGCTCCGGCGGCAGATGTCCGAAAACCCATCGGCCTGAATCGTGCACACGAACTCATGCCCCAGCGACACATCGAAAAACGCCCCGTGCGCGCTGACAAACAGCACGCCGCCCGGCTCGAACGCGCGCGTCCCATGCCGCACAACGCCGAGCGAACGCCCGCCAAGGAACTCCTCGTGACACACGCAAACCTCCGCGCCCGCGCGCTCCACAAATACGCAAAGCCCCGGCGCGTCCTCCGGCGTATACGGCGACCCACTCCGCGCGGCAGATTCCAATCCCTCGCGCACACCATCCGGCGTACACGCCGACCCGCTACGTGCGGCAGACTCCAGCCCATCGTGTGCGCCCTCCGACCTACACAGCGACCCACTCCGCGCGGCAAACTCCAACCCTACGCGGGCGCCCTCGCCGTCCAGCGCGTCCACGCATACCTCGCTGGACGCGTATGGGAAAAACCGCCCGATCAACCGCGCCCGTTCGCTCGGCGCGTCCGACGAAAACGCAATCCGGCCGTTCTCCACCTGCTCGCCCAGCGCCGCCCCGTTTTCGCGCACAATCGGATAGGGATCGCCCCGGTCGGTATGCGGCCAGTCCTTGCAAAAGCTCATCTCGCACAGCTTCATGCGCAAAGAGCGATACGGATTGATCGAAAACAGCCGATGAAAATATAGCCCGAACGCATTTTCCACGAAAACCTCTCCTCTCCGAATTGCCCTCCGGCGAGATCGGTGTTCCCTGAGCATCTGTCCGCATCGTCTCCGCGAACAGCGCCGCGCCCGTCCCCGGCGCACTCGCTGTTTCGCCGGTATTCATCCGAACGCGCCGTTCCCGCGATCAGCGCCACATTTAACCACGTCCGCCGCAGGCGGCAGCGCGTCACCCGCCGCGCGTGCTATTCCTCCGCCGCAACCTCCACCAGCACGTTCACCGTCTCGCCGGTATATATGCGAACGCTCACCAGCGTCGTCCCCGCGGACGCCGCGCGAACAAGGCCGTTTTCGTCCACCTCCGCGACAGCCGGGAGCGTGGAACTGTAGAGGAACGCCGTCTGCGCCTCGCCGGAGCAGCGCGCGTTCAGCGCGGCCGTTTCGCCGGGCGCAAGGCGCAGATAGGCCTGAAAGCGCCCGCCATTGGTAAGCGGCTCCGCGTCCACCGTCAAGCCGCGCGGCGCCTCGACGACGCGAATCGTCATGGAATCGGTCAGAAGGCTTCGCGTCATCGCGCGCACGGTGGCCGTGCCGATGGAAACCGCCGACACGCAGCCGTTTTCGTCCACGCTCGCCACGCTTTCGTCGTCCGACGTCCACGAAACCATGCCGCCCGCGCCCTCGTTCATTTGATAGGAAAGCTGTACGCGGTCGCCTTCGCCCACAATTCGCTCGCGCTCGGTCAGCGCAAATTCGGTGGGCGCGGGACGCACGGTCAGCGTAAGCGACGCTTTTACGCCGCTTGCGATCGAGGCCGTGACCGTCGCGCTGCCCTCCGTCTCGGCGGCGATTTCGCCGGTCGCCTCGTTCACGGAAAGGATTTCGGGATGGTCAGAGACATACGTCACCCGCCCCGCGCCGTTCTGAAGCGCGCACGTCAGCTGCGCGCGGTCGCCAATGCCCAGCGTTTCCACGGAGAGGGTCAGCGAAAGCGCGTCGGCGAAGGGCTTCACCTCGATGCCCGCGTCCACGGACACGCCGCCCACCCGGGCGCGCACGACCGCCAGCCCCGGCTTCAGGCCGGTGACGTAGCCGCCTCCGTCCACGCTGGCCGCGGGATCGTCGCCCACGATTTCAAACGCCGCGGGCAGGTCGGAGCCGTTCACATACACGCGCGCCTGCTCGCCCGCGGCGATTTCGGTATGGTCGGGAATCAGCAAAAGCCCCTCCGGCCGCGCCAGCACGGTGGCGTGACAGCAGGCGTATTCGCCGTTGGGCGTGATGGCGTACAGATCGGCCTCGCCCTCGCGAAGCGCCGTAACGGACGTGCTGTCCGATCCCTGCACCACGTCCGGGTTCATGCTCACCACGGTGTAGCTCCCGCTGCCGCCCTCGCAGCGCGCGGGCACGACCATTGTGCCGCCGACGTAGAGCGTAATCGCGCCGTCCGTCTCAATGGACGTCGACCCCGGCAGCACCTCTATGACGCAGTTGGTGTAGTTTCCCCCGGAGGCCTGCACGCGAATCACGGCGGTGCCCGGCTTCACGGCCGTCACCACGCCGTTTTCATCCACGCGCGCCACGTTCTCGTCGCCGCTGCTGAACGCGACGGTCTCGCGATAGCCGCCGTTCAGCGTCACCTCCAGCGAAAGCGTTTCGCCGTCGTATACCTGCGCCTTGTACGCGCTCAGCTCCACCTTCGCGGGCGCGGGCATCACAACGGTCACGCTGCAATCCGCCGACTTTCCGTTGTAGGTCGTGCAGGTAATTACGCATTTCCCCACGCTCACGGCCGAAATCACGCCGTCCCTGTCCACGACGGCTACGTCCTCGTCGGACGACGTCCATGTAACGCCGCCCGTGCCGGTGATCTTCGGCTTCAGCTGATAGGTCTGCCCCAGCGCCAGCTTTCCGCTCTTCGGAGTCAGCTTCACGCGCGTGGGCGGATCCTTCACGGACACGGCAATGTCCACGCTGCCGTCCGAAAGATACACGCGAATGGACGCGCTGCCCTTCGAAAGCGCCCGAAGCTCGCCCGCCTCCGACACGGAAACGCACTGCGCGTTCGTGGAGGCGTATAGCGGCGCGTCCTCCGAGGGCACAAGAATCGTCCGCACCTCCCCGACGCCTAACCGCAGCGTCCCCGAAAGCGGCTCAAGCCCCTCCTCCGCGTCGGCGATCACAACCGTGTCGCCGTCCACACAGGCCACCCACTTCTTCGCATCCTCCTCTTCCGCCGCGCAGACGCACAGCGCCAGAAGAACCA
>CAVERI010000063.1:0-15162 GCA_963618055.1 bacterium
TAGGCAGGGATCAGCACTGGATTTCCTGCGTAGACGGTCTGTGCCGCCACTGCGGCCAGCCGGGCACGAACGAGCCCGATCATGTCGGCGAGCTGGAGACCACGGACACCGAGCACTGGTGGCCGTGCCCGGAATGCGGACAGGATGTCGGCAGGGGCGAGCATGAATACGAAGACGGCGTGTGCGTACACTGTGGGTACCAGAAACCGACGAAGCCCGAGGTTCACACGCACGCTTGGGTGAGAACAGACCACGAGGACGAGACCTGTACCGAGGACGGGTACACGAGCTATGCCTGTGACTGCGGCCAAACCCGCAGGGACGCGATTCCGGCCACGGGGCATTCGTTCAACAACATATATACCGCAAGCGGCGAGGACGAGCACAGCGCGCAGTGCCTGAACGGCTGCGGCGAGGTGAGCGTGAAGTCTTGCACATGGACGGAAACGGTCATTGCCGGGCAAAAGCTGGAGGTGTGCGGCGTGTGCGGCGCAAACAGACTGCCGGCCGCCGATACGACGACCGCCGCGAATGCCGGGGAGGCTGTTAAGGCGGCCGCCGAGACGGACGTACCGATTACGAGCGCTGTTCAGACAGCCATTGTTGAGGCGCTTATCAGCACTGAAAAGGAGACGCCCGTGGCGAACGCCGTCATTACCGAAATCGAGGAAGGCGTGCTGCCGACCGGCGCGAGTCTGGTTGTGCGCGAGCGCGAGGCGGTCATCGCCGACAGCGACCTCCGCGTAAAGCTGTTCGTCATCAGTCTGGTTACGGACGGCAGAACGGTAAGCCTGCCCGGCGCGGTGCGCCTGCAGCTTCCCTGCGAGATGGATGAGGAAGCGCTGGCCGGGTTCAAGCTGGTGCTTCTCAGCGACGACGGCGAAATGATCGAAGTCCCCTTCACCTTTGAAGACGGTGAGCTATTCTTCGAAACTGACACGCTGGGCATCTTCGCACTGGTGCCGGTCGAATAAAGGGCAGAGCATCGGCAAAGGCCGCCGCAAGAAATTGCGGCGGTTTTGTCGTTTGAAGACGTGAGCTGCGGCTTTTTTTTCGATAGCCTCTTGCAAGAATGGGAAAAGCGTGATACAATATGACCAAAAGAGTTGATTTGGTCATATTTGCAGGGGAGGCGCGGGCTTGGCTTTTACCGATTACGAAACCGAACAGCTTCGCGTGGCGCTTCTGAAGGAAGCAAGGCGCTGCGCAGTCACGCTGGGATTGAGGAAAACCTCCGTGGATCAGCTGACGAGGGCGGTTGGCATTGCGAAGGGCTCGTTCTACAGGTTCTATGAATCCAAGGAAATGCTGTTCTTCGCGGTTCTGGAGAGCATCCATTTTGAGCTCTATGACGTGGCTGATCGGGTTTTGAGCGAGGAGGGCGGTCTGCCTCCGTCGCAGCGCGCGGCAAAGGCTATCCTTGCCGTTTGTAAGCGCCTTTCCGATACCGGAGATATGGCTTTCATCGAAAATGACGCGAGGCTGCTTTTGCAGAGATTGCCGGAATCCGTCAAGGATGAGCATTATCATGACGACGAGACGCACATCCGGGCGCTTTTGGAAAGCCGCGGCTTGCAGCCAAATGGCGGTATCGCCTTGGCCGCCGCCGCGATACGAGGCTTGATCCTGACGGTCTCCCATAAAGAGCAGATCGGGGAAATGTACCCGCAGGTGCTGAAAACGTTGGTGTGCGGCGCCTGCAGGGAATTATTTGAATAGGCTTTCGGAGAGCCGCGGAATGCGGCTTTTTGAAGGGATTGCGGTTAGCTATCTCTAACCAGCGCCGAATGGAGGGCATGGAAGGTGAAGCTCAGGGAGCTGAAGATTTACAGAAGGGACGCGCGGCTCGGGGCGCTCGGGGCATTTCTGATGCTCGTGGGTGATCTGTGCCTAAGCGTCATCCCCGCAGGTCAAAGCGACAGCGGGCTGTTTGCAAGAGAGGCGTATCTGAACGGTTCGTGGGAGCCGTGGCGGCTTCCGCTTTTGATCGCAACGGGGCTATGCGGTATGACACTTGGATTTTTCACCATGCGCGTTTCCTGCCGACAGATCCAGCCGCAGTATCGCAAGACCCGAACGGCGGTTCTTGCGGGCGGTGTGATCATTGTCGCTACAGCCGCTGCCCTGCATTTGTTCATTGGCAGCCTTGCCGATTGGACGACCACGCTTTCGCCGCTGCTCGGACGTGAAGAGACGATCGTTCTGATACAGGCGCAGTTCAGCCGCCTGATGCCCGCGATGTACCTTGCGTATGCGGGACTGGTTTTGCTGATTCTAACAAGCGCCTTTGCGGTGCTGACAAAAAAGACCGTGCTGCCGAGATGGATGTTTGCGTTTCATATCATCGTTTTTCAGATCATCTTTGTGCTGATTCCCGATATTCGTCAGGCGCTCGGCGCGGATATTTCTACATGGGATTTTGTTCTGAGCCAAGGCTCGACCAATGCATCGCTGTGCATCTGGATGCTCGCGAATGCCATTTGGGCAGGCAGACAGGTAAAAACGGAGCGGTGAGTCCGGAGGATTTTCCAAGGGAAATGCAGGCGGCGCGCAGGCGCGGCCTTGAGGAGGAAAAGAGATGAAGGACAAGGAATTGAGGTTTGACCGCACGTGTCATGTGCTGTATTCCAAACCCTGCAAGCGGGAAATTCAGAATAAAATCGCGCTGCATTACCCGAAGGAGGCGCGCGAGACGGTCTGGGAAACGGTGCAGCGGCAGTATGTCGCGTTCCTTGCCGACTGGCGCACCGACCTCGGCGGCAAAAAGAACTTTCATAACGGCGCGGGCGGCACCTATGACTGCATCGCCATTATGAGCTACTATGTGGCTTGCAGGGCGGTTACATCGTTCCGCGAAATCGAGGAAATGGAGGAAAATCTGGTTCTGCCGTCCTTCCGCATCCTTTCTAAATTTGTCGACTGCAACAGGCCGTTCTGGCGCAAGCTCATGTACAAGGCGTTTCTGCGAGCGAAAAGCGGCTGCGACAGGTGGCACGATTACGAGATGACGGTTGCTCCCTATGAAAGCGGCAAGCCCATTTATTACGAATTTACGGCCTGCCCAGCGGCGGAATTTGCCATCCGGCACGGCCTTACAGACATCATGCCTGCCCTGTGCAATGTGGATTTTGCGTCTATGGAGCTGATTCACGCCCGGCTTGTGCGCACCACCACCTGCGCAAACGGATGCAGGTGCGACTACACCATTTGCGGCGACAAAGACTCGTATGGAAGGGAGCATCCCGAATACCGCGACGAGGCGGGATACAGGAGAAACAAGTGAAGGAGGTTTTCCTGCATGAAAATTCTTGTATACGGTGCGGGCGTGCTGGGCTGCAATCTGGCAAGGAATCTGTTCCGCGCCGGGAAGGACGTGACCCTGCTTGCGCGCGGAAGCTGGGCGGAGGAAATCAAAAAGAACGGGCTGCGAATTAAGGACAAGTTTCTTCCCCGCCTGTCGGTCAGCCCTGTTCCGGTGGCAACAGAGCTTGCGCCGGAGGATGCTTACGATGTGATTTTCGTTGTCCTGCGCTATACGCAGATCGAATCGATTTTGGATACGCTGCGGGCAAACCGGACAAGGAATATCGTCTTTGTGGGCAACAATGTGCGTGCGGCGGAAACGGCGAAGCTTCTGCCGGAAAAGAATGTGCTGTTCGCCTTCGCGCTTTCGGCGGGACACAGGGAAGCCGACCGCGTGGTATCCATCGATTTGAAAAGGATCACGATCGGCCAGCTTCGCGGCGCGTCCCCAAACGAACATCTCATCGGACAGATTTTCAGCGGAACAAGCTGCAAGGTCACCTACCAACCCAATATGGGCGATTATCTTCTTTGCCACGCGGCGTTTGTGCTTCCGGCGGCGTTTGCCTGCTACAGGACAGACGGAAGCTTGAAAAGGCTGAAGGGCAACACGGCTTATCTCAACCGCGTAATCGACGCCAACCTTGAGGGCTACCGCGCCATACGAAACGCCGGGCATGAGATTCTGCCGAGGTCGGACACGGATTTTGAGAGCGCGGCTTATCGCAAGACCTGTCTGCGCTTTTATAAGCTCATGTGCGCCACCTCGCTGGGCAAGCTCTGCGCCTCCGACCACGCTCTGAACGCGGTGGATGAAATGAGCGCCCTCAACCGCGACCTGAAACGATTCTTTGACGCAAACGGCGCGGCCTACCCTGTGTGGCAGGCGCTGGAGCGGGAGTGCGGGAGGTACTTATAATGCTGGGAAACACAATCCTCGAGGGGCTCGGCCTGGGCGCACTGCTGGTGCTGTTCTGCGCCGTGGGCATCCGCAATGGCGCGGTGGGCATGGTGTATCTTTACAGCCAAGAGGTACAGGAGCGATTGGTGGGTGGGACATACGAACGCATGGATGATCCCGGGCACGGAGGACTTAAGGCCCTACATCACCGCAAAGGACAAGCGCAAAAAGTGGTTGTTCGGCACGGTGGGCATGGCGGTGATCGCCGCAGCGCTGTCGGCAGCTATGATGATCTTCATCCGCTGAGCGAGGCGGCGGCGCGACGGATTTCGTGCGGGAGCACATCCGAGCCTTCGGCGGGTTCTGCGGCGATTGTTGGTACAAAAAAAGGAGGTCTGAACATGAAGCCTGACTATAAAAACTGGATTCCGAAGGGGATGTTGATTTCGCTGATTGCGGGAACGGCGCTGTCGCTCGCGCTGCTGCTCGTTTTCGGCGTGTTCGGTGTCTTTGTTCGCGGAGGGCTGCGCACCGCGCTGGGCGTGATATTCGGCGTCGCATTTCTCGTGTGCGCAAAATATACGGAGTGGTGCGTGTATGCCTACAGACGGTTTTCGTACGACGGCGAGCGGAGGCTGTCCAAGCAGATCATCGACGGCACGGCGGAGTATATCACGCTGCCGGAGGGCGGCGCGGGGCTGGACATCGGCTGTGGCAGCGGCGCGCTGACCATTGCCTGCGCCAAGCGCAATCCGCAGGGCAGGATGCTTGGCATCGACCGCTGGGGCAAGGAATACGCCTCCTTCAGCCTGCCGCTGTGCGAAAGAAACGCCGCAGCGGAGGGTGTGAAGAACGTCTCGTTCCGGCGCGGCGACGCCACAAAGCTGGACTTTCCGGACGAGAGCTTCGACGCCGTGACCAGCAACTATGTTTATCACAACATTACCGGCGCGGATAAGCAGGCACTTCTGCTGGAGACGCTGCGCGTGCTCAAAAAAGGCGGCTGCTTTGCCATCCACGACCTGATGTCGCCCCGCCGCTACGGCGATATGCAGGCGTTCGTGAAAAAGCTCAAATCGATGGACTATGAGCGGGTCGAGCTGATCAACACCACCGACGGCAAATTCATGTCAAAAAAGGAAGCCGCGCGCATCATGCTGCGGGGCTCCGCGCTGCTCGTAGGCAGGAAATGAGGAGGTACCATATATGGAGCGATCAAAGGACTATATATGCAGCGAGCACTCCAATGCGGCGATCATTCTGCTGCTTGGCAGCGGCGGAAGCAATTCGCTGACAAAGGGCGTGTCAAAATGGCTCAAATGAAGGATACAATGAAAGAATGGATGGAGGAGAAATAACAATGAAGTGGCTTATTATGACGGCGTTTTGGTTCCTGTACTGGGGAATGTGCTTTCTCGGCACAGGGACGGATAAGAAAAACCTTGCCGGCCTGCGCTCTTATCCCGACGCGGTGCAGATCGTCGTTCGCGAGCGGCTTGCGGACGATGCTCCGAGGGCGAAGTCCATACCGGCAATCCTGCTGAGCAATCTTGTGTTTTTTACGGTCGTGTTTTCTGTAATCGGGCTTGTTTTTAAGAATATCCTCGCCTTTGACGGCTACCCTTCGGCGTTCTGGTACTTTCTCCTGTTGGGCGAGGGGCTGGGGCTGTTCGATCTGCTGATTATCGATCTGCTCTGGTGGCGCAATACAAGGCGCATCCGCTTTTCCTTCCTGCCGGAGAAGGCAATTTACCAAGATCCCTCCAAGCATGTCGGCTCCTTTGTGCGCGGTATTCCGCTGTTTGCCGCCGTCGCCGCCCTGAGCGCGTGGATCGTAACACTCGTATGAAAGGTTGATGACGCAATGCTCATATTTATTATGGAGGTTTTCGCCGCCTGCCTGCTGCTGACCGCGGGCTGCCTGTCGTTAACGCGAAGGCTCATGGACAATCTGGAGCTGGCAAAGCTCAACTATCCGCCCGTGATTGTTCAGCGGCTGATTGAGCTCGGACTGGTCTCCGGCGACAAGCCGCCCTCCGAATGGCGGCGGCTGAAGAAAAAGTGGCCGGCGATCCTCGTGCTGGGCGTGCTGCTGGGACTGCTCATGCGATGCGCAAACGGCTGCGCGACCTTTCTTTCGGGCTTCGGGACATCGTACCTGCTGTGGCTGATCGTCGACTGGTACGACGCGCTGATCGTTGACTGCGCGTTATTCTGCCACTCCAAGCGCTTCGTTATCCCGGGCACGGAGGATCTGACCGAGGCCTATCACGACTATATGTTCCACATCAGGGGGTCCTGCTTCGGCATGCTCATCGGGCTGCCCTGCTGCCTGATTGCGGGTGTGCTTGCCGCGCTTTTGAAATGAGGGGATATTTATGGTATTCAAGACAGTTGGAAGCAAAGAAAACCCTGCCGTGCTGTTTTTTCACGCGATGGGCGTAACGGGAGACAGCAGCGAGCCGGTCGCTGCGCATTTGCAGGACAGGTATTTCTGCATCCTGCCGACATCCACGGTCTACTGCGCGGGGCAGCGCTATGTGAGCAAGGCCGACGAGGTGCGGCAGGTGGAGACCTTCCTGCGTAAGCAGGGCGTAGAACGCCTTGCGCTGGTCGTCGCGTCCTCCATCGGCGCGGACGCGGCTATGGCGTTTTTGTCTCAGACAAAGCGGCCTGTGGCGCATGTTTTCTTCGACGGAGGACAGTTCGCGCAGATCGGGAGGGGAATGCGGCGCGTCATGACGCCGTTTCTGTATCTTGCCATCAAGAGCCTGTACTGGTCGAAGGGCGGCACACTCAAAAGGATACTCTGGTGCGACGACGAGGCGATAAAGCCCTATTTCATCGCCGCCGGAAGGACGCTGACCTACGGTAATCTTCGCCGCCAGCTTATGGACAGCTTGGAGGATAAGCCCTTCCCGCCGCTTTCGGAGGAAATGCAAAAATGCGTATATTTTGAATTTGGCAGCGCCGAGGAGCATTATAAATACCGTGACGCGGTGAAAAAGGCCTATCCACGCGGCAATTTTCCGGTGTTTGAGGGCTATAACCATATGCAATATCAGATTCGTGACCCCGAGGGGTTCGCGAACATGCTGCGCTCGATTCTTGAGGAAAACCGCCTGCCGACGCTGCCGTTTTTGAAGGAGAAGAGGTGAAGCATGAACCGATACCTGACAGAAACGCCGATGCTGGATTTTTCCAATCCGGCCATACAAGGCCTGATTGAGCGCCGCGGCTGGCGTATGATGGGAGAATTTGCGCGCATACAGGCGATTTATACCTATGTTCGCGACGAAATTCTGTTTGGCTACAATACGGACGACGGGATTCCTGCCTCAAAAGTGCTTGCGGACGGCTACGGCCAGTGCAACACCAAGGGAACGCTGTTCATGGCGCTGCTGCGCGGCTGCGGCATTCCCTGCCGCGTCCACGGCTTCACCATCGATAAAAGGCTTCAGAAGGGCGCAATGACCGGGCTCGTCTACGCGCTCGCGCCCCGAAATGTGTTTCATAGCTGGGTGGAGGTCTATCTGGACGGCGTATGGTACGAGCTGGAGGCGTTCATTCTGGACAAGGCCTATCTGGAAAGCCTGCAGGCGGCGAATCCCGATTGCACCGGCGCGTTCTGCGGCTACGGCGTGGCGGTTCGGGATTTTCGTCATCCCGTGATTGATTTTGACCGGAACAACACCTATATTCAGAGCGAGGGTATCAATCAGGACTTCGGCGTGTACGACAGTCCCGACGCGCTGCTGCGGGAGCATCACCAGCAAATGTCGCGCCTGAAGGCGTTTGCTTATCGGAATTTCGGGCGGCGGCGGATGAACGCCAATGTAAAACGGATTCGAAACCGATAGTCAGTCCCTTTATCGGGCGCGCGGAAGGAAAGAACGAAAAAACGTGCCGGCTTCGCGAGAAAGCCGGCACGAAATTTTTAGACGTCAGGACCAATCGCCGAGGGAGTCGTCATCGTCCGTTGACCAGTCGGCGTCGCCGTCGGTTGCTTCGTCGAGGAAGGACTGGCTCCAGTCCTCCGCCCATTCACCGCCCCAGTCGCCGCCGGAGAAGTCCGAGAAGGTGATTTCCTCGGTTTTTCCGTCGTCATAGGTGATGACGAGACGGCTTTCGTCTGTCCAGCCGACTGCGCCCGAGAAATCGTCGGGCGGATAGACGAGCTGGGTCGCGAGGGTGTAGAGATCCATCACATACAGAAGGTCGCTGCCCTGATAGGGCACATAGAGCAGAAGCATGCTGCCGTCCGGGGAGAGGGAAGCGTCGGTGGGAGAAAGCAGCTCGCCCGACACGATTTTTTCGACGAACGCGCGGGAGTCGTCGGTCGCGTAGCCGTATGCGTCGTACAGGTTTTCCATTGATACGGTTTCGGCCTCCAGAGAGCCGGGCTCAACGACGACGAACGAGTCAAAGCCCTGAAGCGCGCCCCAGAACACGTTGAACACGCAAAGGGCGGGAACGCTTTCTCCATTGTTGTCCAGCCACAGCAGCACATGTCCGCTGGAGGTCAGCGGGGAGTATTCCATGCGATACGGGCGCAGCTCCTTCGTAGCGGCCGGGAAGGGATAGGAATTGGAAACGTAGCTGTCGCCATCGGCAACGAGATGAAGAATGTCCGACTTGGCGGTTTCATCTACGTTTTTGCGAAGAACAAACACATTGCCGTCCGCGTCGGCGCGAATGGAAAGGCATTCATACTGCGCGTCCAGCTGGGCAATGGTTTTGAAATCGCCGCCCTCGGACAGCACGGTTACGTTATAGCCCGCGTCTGTGCGAATTAAATAGTAGATATTCTCGTCAAACGGGCTTACATAGGCGTCAATCGCGCCGGCTTCCGTGGCCGCGATCTTTCCGTTTTCGGTAATGGAGGTATCCGCCAGACGCACCTCCGCCGAGGCGCAGGCCGCCAGCAGCGCGAGACACACGAGAAGCGAAAGCAGCTTTTTCATAATGGTTCTCCCTTCGTATAAATAGTCTTATACAATGTCAGTATACCATGCAAATGGTTGTCCGTCAAGAAAAATACAGCCGCAGACACAAAAACGCCCCAAAGACAAGGGGCAGAAGGACGACAATATTCAGAAATTAACATGGAGAAATCGAATCAAAATTTCGTTAAGCGCCCAAAATACGCTGTACAACGCGCGCGGGGCGTGCTATAATATAAATAAGCCCTGTAATGAAAGAACCCTGGTTAGCCGTGTCCCTCCCGGTGGTTACCCCTGCCGATGAAAGGAACGAATCAACAAGGCGATCAATCATCAGACAGAGGCCATCAGTAGAGGAGGATTTATCCATGTACGAAGACAAGACTTTGGTTTGCCGCGAGTGTGGCAACGAGTTCGTGTTCACCGCTTCCGAGCAGCAGTTCTACGCCGACAAGGGCTTCCAGAACGAGCCCGGCCGTTGCCCGGCCTGCCGCGCCGCCCGCCGTCAGCAGAACGGTGGCAACAGCAACCGCGGCGAGCGTCAGATGTATGACGTGATCTGCGATGGCTGCGGCCGTCCCACTCAGGTTCCCTTCCAGCCCCGCGGAGACCGTCCGGTCTACTGCCGTGAGTGCTTCGAAGCCAATCGCCAGAGCCGCTATTAATTCATAGCTCAAAACGCCTTCCGGTCTTTCCGGAGGGCGTTTTTCGATGGGAAAACGAAAGCTGCCCGAGATGCGCCCGGGCGGCTTTCTGAATAAGAAAGGAATAGATTACTCTTCGATGGCGGCCTTCCGGCGGTTGACGGCGGCAATGGCCTCCGGCGGGAACTTCGGGCGGCGGTCATAGGTGTACAGGCCGTTCTGCTCCTGCTCAACGTCGGTAAGCTGCGTGTAGCAGAAGCCCATGAGGTCGGGGCTGTCCAGAAGCGCGGTCGTCAGACCCTCGTAGCGGGAGAGGAATTCCTCGCGGGATTTGGGTGCGACGCCGTAGCCCCAGCCCTTTTCGTCGTTCGACCAGAAGATTCCGCCGTATTCGCTGACGAAGCGCGGGCCGCCGGTGTAAAGCTGCTTGCCGGGGCACGGCTCGAACAACGGCGCGCCGGCCTTGTAGCGCTCTCTGTAGACGTCCACGTTCTGCTCGTAGTCGTGAATGTCGTAGATGTCCGTCTCACAGCAGTGGTATCCGCCGGAGGTATCGATGACCGGGCGGGTGGGATCAGCGGCCTTGGTGGCACGGTAGGTCATTTGCAGCGTCAGCTGGCGCAGGCCGTTGTTTGATTCGCCCCAGACCTCGTTGTACGGGCACCAGCCGATGATGCTCGGCGCGCAGAAATCGCGCTCGACGGATTCCAGCCACTCGCGCAGCATGATGCCCATCGTCATCGGACGCGACGCGTCGATGCCCCAGTTGGCCATTTCGCCCCAGCACAGGTAGCCCAGACGATCCGCCCAGTAGAGGAAGCGGGCTTCAAATACCTTCTGATGCAGACGCGCTCCGTTGAAGCCCATGGCCATACTCATTTCAATGTCGTGCTTCAGCGCTTCGTCGGTAGGCGCGGTGTAGATGCCGTCCGGGTAGAAGCCCTGATCCAGAATAAGGCGCTGGAAGACGGGCTTGCCGTTGATCAGGCACTTCATGCCGTCCAGCGAGACGGTGCGCAGCGCGAAATAGCTGTCCAGCGTGTCGCCGGGCTTGCCGTCCTTCGCGAGCGTGAGCTTCAGGTCATACAGGTTGCCCTCGCCCGGGCCCCACAGGTGCTTGTTCTTCACCGTGAGCGTCAGCCTGGCGTGCCCGCCGTCGACGAGCACGGTGCTTTCAGCCTCCGGCGCTCCGCCGAAGGATGCCTCGGCTGTCAGTGTCATGCCGTGATCGCAGCCGTCGATCGCCGCGTCCAGATAGAGGGAGCCGTTGGCAGCGTCGGGAATCATGCGAACCTGACGGATGTACGCGGGTTCGACCCACTCCAGCCACACCGTCTGCCAGATGCCGGTGGTGCGGGTGTAGCTGCAGCCGTGGGATTCATAGCGCGCGGACTGCTTGCCATAGGGCTGGAAGCCGGCGCGCTGGTCATCGTCAGCGCAGACGACGAGCGTGTTTTCACCGGACACGAGCGCGTCCGTGATTTCGAAGGTGAAGGAAACGTATCCGCCCTCGTGCACGCCGACGGACTTGCCGTTTACCCACGCTTCGCAGCGGAAATCGACCGCGCCGAAGTGCAGAAGCACGCGCTTGTCCTTGGCGGCCTCCGGCAGCGTGAACGTGCGGCGATACCACACGGCGGCCATAAAGTCCTTGTATTCCACGCCGGAAAGCTTGCTTTCCGGGCAGAAGGGGACGGTGATTTTGCGGCTGTAGGCGGCGTCGATCAGGCCGCGGGCGCGTCCGCTTGCGCCATGATCGATTTCAAACTGCCATGTGCCGTTCAGGTTCATCCAGCCGGGACGAACGAACTGCGGCCGGGGATATTCCGGGCGTGGAAGCTGATTCATAGGCTCTCTCCTTTTGCGCTTGGATGCCCGTTTTTTATGCGCGAATCGCTTTGAACGGATTCGACATGACGGGCGTCAAAGCTTTTCCTTTTAATGCGCCTTCAGTATATCAAACGCGGGAGTGGAAGTCAATCGGAGGGACGTGTTTTTGTTGCGTATGACGGTGGAATGTGGTATAATTCTGTCGGATTCTTGTGGAGGCAAAACCCAGCACAACGGCAACCGGGGGGAAAACGATATGAATCTGATTGAACGACTTGAGGGGAATCTCACGGAATACCAGTCCATACCTTTCTGGAGCTGGAACGACCGGCTTCAGCCGGAGGAGCTGCGCCGGCAGATTCGCGAGATGAAGAAGGCAGGCATCGGCGGCTTTTTCATGCACGCGCGCGGCGGCCTTCTGACCGAGTACATGGGCGAGGACTGGTTCAAGGCCGTTGACACCTGCATCGACGAAGCGAAAAAGCAGGGCATGGACGCGTGGGCATACGACGAAAACGGCTGGCCGAGCGGCTTTGCCGGCATGAAGCTCTTGGAGGACAGCGCCAATTTCGCGCACTATCTCACCTGCGAGGCCAAGGCAGCGTTTGATCCCATGGCGCTGGCGTGCTATCGCATGGAGGAGGGGCACCTTATTCGCGTGTGGCGGGACGAGGGTGAAAGCTGCGTCTGCCTGTACGACCGCACGAACAGCTCTGTCGTGGACATTCTGAACCCGGCAATCGTCCAGAAATTCATCGAGGAAACGCACGAGAGGTACTACGAGCGCTTCAAGGACCAGTTTGGCCGCGTGCTGATGGGCTTCTTCACCGACGAGCCGCAGTATTTCCGCTATCAGACAGCGTATTCGCCGGTGATGCTGAAGCTGTACAAGGAGCGCTACGGCGAGGAGCTTTTAAGCGAGCTGGGCGCGCTGTTTATGGACTGCGACGAGAGCGACCGTCTGCGCTACCGCTACTGGAGGCTGATGAACGAGCTGTACACCGAGTCGTTTGCCGGGCAGATTTTCCGCTGGTGCGAGAAGCACGGCTGCATGCTGACCGGCCATTCGATTGAGGAGAGCAGCCTGTTCGGCCAGATGATGTGCTGCGCGGGCATCATGCCCTTCTATCAGTATGAGCATATCCCGGGCATGGATTGGCTGGGCCGCCGCATTGGCAGCGAGGTTTCACCCCGGCAGGTTTCCTCGGCCGCGCAGCAGCTGGGCCGCAAGCACACGCTGACCGAGACCTTCGCCTGCTGCGGCTGGGACGTGACGCCCAAGGAGCTGAAGCGCATTGCCGAGTGGCAGTATGTGAACGGCATCAACCTGATGTGCCAGCATCTGTATCCGTATTCGATCCGCGGCCAGAGAAAGCGCGACTATCCCGCGTTCTACTCCAACCATAACCCGTGGACGAAGGACTTCCGCTTCTTCAACGACTACTTCACGACCCTCGGCTATATGCTGGCTGAGAGCCGCGAGGTGGCCGACACGGTAGTCATCCACCCGATTCACAGCGCCTACTTCACCTTCAAGCGCGACGACGGCAAGAGCGTGAGCGAGCTGAACGATCGATTCGAAAATCTGGTCGAGCGGCTGGGCGCGCGCGGCATCGGCCATCACTATGCCGATGAAACGCTGCTGGCGAAATACGGCTCGGTGAAGGGCAGGCGGCTTGTGATCGGCAGATGCTCGTATTCCACCGTCGTCGTGCCCGACATGAAGGGGCTTGACCATGAGACGGTTGAGCTTCTGAAGAAATTTGTGGACGAGGGCGGCCGCCTGTACTTTGACGGCGAGAAGGTTCCGCCGCTGGTGGACGGCGTGCCCGCGAAGCTTGGCCTTGTGAGCAACATCACCTTCGACGATCTGAAAAACCCCGGCGTATCCATCGATCGGTACGACACGGCTGTGCGCATGACGATTCGCCGCAGTGATTTCGGCGACTTCATCTATGCGGTGAACCTGTCGGATACGGAGGAGTATTCACTGAAGCTGCACGTGAATGCCCGCGGCGCCAAGCGCTTCCGCGCCGAGAACCGCACGTATGAGCCGGTGTACTTTGAGAACGCGGAAACGGGCGGCATCGATATTCCGCTTTCGTTCCGGCCCGGCGAGAGCACGATTCTGTTCCTGTCCTCCACGGCGCAGGCGGGCAAAAAGTTGACCGAAATGCCCATGAAGGCGCTGGCCGCGCCGTCGGCGTTCATTGAGCGCATGGACGAAAACGCGCTGACGGTTGATCATTGCAGCCTGTCCTACGACAACGTGACCTTCACCGAGCCCATGCCCGTGATGGCCGTGTCCGACCGTCTGCTGCGCGAAAAGCGCAACGGAACCGTCTACGTGCGCTATGCGTTCGAAATCAAGGCCAAACCCGAGAAGCTGCGCGTGGAGGCGGAAAAGATGCGCTCTGCCGGCGCGTGGCTGAACGGCGAGCCGCTCGCGTTCGATCAGCCCGGCACGCAGGATCCGGCGTTCGTGTCCGCCGACATTGCCGAGAAGGTGAAGTTCGGACAGAATCAGATCGTGTTCATGATCGACTATTATCAGCCGGAGCATGTATACAAGGTGTACAACGGCGTGTACTACGATCATGACGACACGACGGAAAGTCTGGTAAACTGCCTGAGCTTCGAAACGGACATTGAGGATATCTACCTGCGCGGAGACTTCTGCGTGGAAACGCCCGAAATGGAGCCCGGCGCGAAGAACACGCTCCTGACGGACGGCCCGTTCCGCATCACGCTGCCGCGCAAGTACGTGAACCTCAACTCGCTGGCGGCGGACGGCTTCCCGTTCTTCGCGGGCACCATTCGCGTGCGCGTGCCGTTCATCGCCAAGGGAAGCGAAACAAGGCTGCGCCTGAACGGACGCTTCGCCGTGGCAAGGGTTTCCGTGAACGGCGGCAGGGAGCATAGGCTGATGTTCACCGACGAGGCGGACGTCTCCGGCGACGTGCGCCCGGGCGAGAATATGATGATTCTCGAATTGACCAATAGCTGCCGCAACCTCTATGGCCCGTTCCATAACCCCGACGACCCAGAGTCCTTCTCTATCTCGCCCATGTCCTTCACGCTTTCGGGCACATGGAAGGATGGAAAGAGCCCCCAATACACCGAGCGCTACGCCTTCACCCGCTTCGGAATCGATGCCATCGAGCTCGGCTGAACAAACTGAAAACCCTCTTATCCATGCGCGCGCGAACAGGCTTCGCGCGCGCATTTCGCCGTGCGTCTAGCATGAACAACAACTAAGTGGTGGAAGACCACAACGCGCTCGGCAGCGGGAAGCGTTAGTCGAATATGGCTACTGTCCGAAGAGGAGCGCACAACAGGCGATACGAAGGGTAGAGCGCGTCTTGTGACATGACACGAAGGTGCAATCTCCGTATGTGAAGCGGTTCGTCGTCTTCAAGTCGCATAAGACTTTTCTCCGATAGGCAATGGATTAAAATAAAAACGTTAATATTTAAAAGAAAAAATGGCACGGCCGACGCACGAATGACAAAAGTGTGACAATATTACGGTGTGATTATAT
>CAVERI010000064.1:0-15130 GCA_963618055.1 bacterium
GCGCGGAGGCAGGCGGCGCTTTCGATGAGCGCGGCGGCTAAGCATGCGCATGGCGCACGTGAATGAAGCTGCTGGAGGGTTTGCGCGGAGGAGTGCGGCGGTTCCGATGAGCGCGCCGACGAAGCATGCGCACGGCGCACGTGAATGAAGTTACCGGAGAGGGCGCGCGGCAGGTGCGGAGATGGACGGCACTTTCGATAAACGTGTATGGCGAACGGCTACGCATACGGGCGGAAATGTCTGACAGGATGCGCGGGGACAGACGTTTTTTTCGATAAGAGCGTTGATGAAGTACGCGCGCGGACAAAGTCATCGGAGGGCTTGCGCGGAGGCGGGCGGCGGTTCCGATAGGCGCGGCTGTGTACGCCGGTGAAGCTGCCGGAGGGCTTGCGCGGGCGGCGGGGATGAAAGAAATTATACGTCAGGAGGGAGCGCATGGACGCGAGGGAATATCGGCGGCATTTGAGCCGGGCGAACGAGCTGCCGCTTTTATATGCGGTGATGGCGTTTCAGTTTGCGTGCATGCTTTTGCTCGCGTTCCGCGACGGCGCGCCGGACGCGTTTTCGCTGCGGATGAGCGTGCTTCTTCCGGCGGGTACGTATTTGGGGCTGAAGCTCTTATCGCGGCTGTGGCCGATTGACCGCGCCGTGTACATTCAGGTAGCGTTTTTGGGGTCGCTGAGCGTGATTCTGCTGCGCGCGGTGTTTCGAAAGACGGACAACGCGGCCGATCAGGCGACGTATCTGCTGATTTCGCTGGTTCCGATGATGTTCGGCGTGTGGATTGTGCGGGCGCTGAAGCGGCACGAGGGGTTCTGCGCGGCGCTGATGCCGGTGTGTCTGGCACTGCTGATTTTGCCGTTCGGGTTCACGAACACGGCGGCGCGCAACTGGGTGCGGCTGGGCGGCATGCAGTTTCAGCCGTCGGAGCTGGTGAAGCCGGTCACGGTGGTGATTCTCGCCAGCGGCTTTTCGCGCGGGAACGGGATTCGCGACTGGTGGAAATACGCGCTGTACGGCGCGCTTTGCTGCGGCATCCTGCTGGTGGAGAAGGATTTGGGCGCGATGCTTCTATATTATATGCTGGTCGTGGCCATGTTCTACGCGGGCACGGGAAACCGCAGGCTGACGCTTGCGGTGCTGCTGATTACCGCGGTCGCGGGCGCGGTGTTTTTGCGGTTTCTGGATCGCATTCCGGCGTTTACCTATGCGGCGAAGCGCATTGCCATCTGGAAGAACCCGTGGAACAGTCCGGACGAAAACTCCCGGCAGATCATGCAGGGGCTGATTTCCATTGCCAGCGGCGGGGTTTTCGGCGCGGGGCTGGGGCTTGGGTCGGCGGATCGCGTGGCGGTGGTGGCGTCGGACTATATTTTCGCCGCCGTCAGCGAGGAATTCGGCATCCTGTTCGCGCTGTGCGTGCTGGCGGTGTATCTCACGCTGGCGCTTCGCGGCATGTCCATCGCGCTGAACGCGCGCTCCCGCTTTCACGCGCTGATCGCCTTCGGCTGCGCCTTTGAATTGACGGTGCAGATGCTTCTGATCGTGTGCGGCAACCTGCACCTGATTCCGCTGACCGGCGTCACGCTGCCGTTCGTCTCCGAGGGCGGCAGCTCGCTGATGGCCTCGGCGGGCATGGCCGGGCTTCTGATGGGCGTGGCCTCCGTGAACGCGCAGGACGAGTACGACGATCTCGTGCGCTTAAGCGGCGGGGAATGGAGGGAGGACGCATGAAGGAGATGCGCCTTTCGATGCGGCTGGTGGCGATTCTTCTGGCCGCGTGCGTGCTCGCCACGGGCGCGGCGTTCGTGGTCACGGTGTATGTGAACGGCACGCGCTGGATCAACCGCGCCAACAACACCCGTCTGGCGGACGCGAAGAAGACCACCGTGCAGGGCTCGATCTACGACGCGGCGGGGCTCGAGCTCGCGGGCAGCAACGCGCCGGGCGAGCGGCACTACCTTTCGGACACGGCTATGCGCCGGGCGCTTTCGCACACGCTGGGCGACCAGACGAACATGAGCGCCACGGGCGTGGAAAATTTTCACGCGTCGACGCTTTTGGGCATCACGCGCACGCGCACGGACTACACGCTCCAGCGCCTTGTGGGCTACGACCCGGTGGGCAGCAGCCTGACGCTGACGGTGGACGCGGAGCTGACGAAATATCTGGCTTCCCTTCTTCCGTCCGACAAGAACGGCGCGGCGGTGATCATCAATTACAGGACCGGCGCGATTCTGGCGATGGTTTCCAAACCGGACTTCGACCCCGCCGACATGAGCGCGGAGGTGAAGGACACGGCGTACTACAACCGCGTGCTTCAGATGCGCTACGCGCCGGGCTCCACCTTTAAAATCATCACGCTCACGGCGGCTTTGGAGACGCTGCCGGGCGTGGACGAGGAAATGTTCAACTGCGCGGGCGTGTGGAACTACGGCGACCATTCGCTCAAGTGCGCCGGAAACGCCGTGCACGGCAATTTGACGCTCTCGCAGGCGTTCGCGCGCTCGTGCAACATCACGTTCGGCTCGCTGGCGTACCGGCTGGGCGCGAAGACGCTGAAGGACACGGCGGAGCGCTTCGGCTTCAATTTCAATTTCGCGTTTAACGACCTGATGCTGTACGAATCGTGGTGCCTGAACAAGAGCGCGGGCGCGGGCGATTTGATTCAGGCGGGCTTCGGGCAGGGCACGACGCAGGTCACGCCGCTGCACATGGCCATGATCGCCGGGGCGATTGCCAACGGCGGCGCGATGATGGAGCCGAAGCTGATTTCCAAGGTGTACAGCCCCGCGGGCGCGGTGGTGAAAACGCTGGAGCCGGCCGTGTTCCGGCAGTGCACCGACGCGGAGACGGCGGAGACCGTGGCGCGGTACATGTATCAGACGGTCAAAAACGGCACGGCCTCGCGCGCGGCAATTTCCGGCTACACGGACGGCTATGTGTGCGGCAAAACCGGCTCGGCGGAATGGTCGAACGACAAGGACGACGCGACGCACGCGTGGTACGCGGGCTTTCTGTACGGCGACGACGCGCATCCATATGCCATTGCCGTGGTGGTGGAAAAGGGCGGCTCGGGCGGCAGCGTCGCCGCGCCGATCGCCGCGAAGGCGCTGAAAAAGGCAATCGAACGCAATGTATACTGACGAAGGGATGGGAATGGAATGGAACGGCTGAATGTGAGGAATCTGGCGGACAGGGTGCGGGAAAACATTGCCCGCGTGATCATCGGCAAGGACGAGGAAATTACGCTTCTGCTCACGGCGGTCATCTGCCGCGGGCATGTGCTGATGGAGGACGTGCCCGGCACGGGCAAGACGGTGATGGCCAAGTCGCTGGCGAAGTCGATCGACTGCTCGTTTTCGCGCATTCAGTTCACGCCCGACCTGCTGCCCGGCGACGTGACCGGCATGAGCGTGTTCGACGCGCGCTCGGCGGAGTTCGTGTTCAAGCCCGGCCCGGTGTTCACGAACATCCTGCTGGCGGACGAAATCAACCGCGCCACGCCGCGCACGCAGTCCGCGCTTCTGGAATGCATGGAGGAGCGGCAGGTGACGATGGACGGCGTGACGCGCCGGCTGGACGAGCCGTTTCTGGTGGTCGCCACGCAGAACCCCATCGAGACGCAGGGCACGTTCCCGCTGCCGGAGGCGCAGCTCGACCGCTTTCTCATCAAGATGAAGCTGGGCCAGCTTTCGCACGAGGACGCGGTGCGCGTGCTCGACCGGTTCATTGAAAACAGCCCGCTGGAAACGCTTTCGCCCGTCTGCACGGCGGAGGAGATTCGCGCGGCGCAGGCGGCCTACGCGGCGTGCGAGGTTTCGCCGGAGGTGCGAAGCTATATCGCCACGCTGTGCGAATGCACGCGGCGCGCTTCGAACGTGGCGCTGGGCGTGAGCCCGCGCGGCATGCTTCAGCTGATGCGCGCCTGTCAGGCCTACGCCATGATTCAGGGGCGCGATTTCGTGACGCCGGACGACGTGAAGCATCTGGCCGTTCCGGTGCTGGCGCACCGCGTGGTGGTGCGCGGCGTATACGGCAAGACCGACGCGTCCGCGGACGCGGTGAAGGAGGCCATGGAAATGGCGGCCGTGCCCACCGAGGAGGTCGGGCGGGAGACGCGGGCATGAGCGTACTGTGGCTGATTGCGCTCACGGTCGCGTTCGCGCTTTTGCAGGCGGGTATCTTCCGCCATTTCAACCTGCGAAGGCTGAGCTACGAGCGGCATTTCAGCCAGTCCAGCGCCTTCGAGGGGCAGAAGGTAGAGCTGATCGAGGGCATGCGGAACGAAAAGCTGCTGCCGGTGCCGTGGCTGCGCGCCGAATCGCGGATTCCGCGCGAGCTGGCGTTCGAGAAGGAGCAGATGGACGCGCACGAGGTGTCCGGCGGGCTGTATCACAAGAGCATTTTCTTCCTGCCGCCGATGAGCCGGATTACGCGGCATCACGAAATTTCGCTGAAGAAGCGCGGCGTGTACGACGCGGGTTCCGTGGCGCTGACGGCGGGCGACCTGTTTTCGCTGGCGCGGAGCGAGCGGCAGGCGGAGCTGGACTGCGGCATCGTGGTCTATCCGCGCATCCTGTCCGAGGACGAGCTGCCCGACCCGGCAAACCGCTGGCTGGGCGAGGCCGTGGTGAAGCGCTGGATCATGCCCGACCCGTTTTTGGTGACCGGCATTCGCGATTATCGCGCCGGGGATACGCTGCGCGACGTGCACTGGCGCGCCAGCGCGCGCACGGGCGAGCTGTGCGTGAAGGTGCGCGACTATACGTCCGACCCGCGCGCGCTGGTGATTCTGAACGTGCAGACCAGCGAGGCGCAATGGGCGGACGTGGGCGGACAGGATGTGGAAACGATGGAGCAGGGCATCCGCATCGCGGCGACGCTGTGCGTGCGCGCGCTGGCGGGGGGCATGGACGCGGGCTTCGCGTCCAACGCGTGTCTGGCCGGGAACGCCGGGTCGGGCGAGTGCGTCTTCGTGCGCCCGGCGGGCGGCGGCGAGCAGGGAGACCGGCTGCTGGATACGATGGCGCACATGCTTCTGCACAGGGAGCTGAATTTCCACACCTTCCTTGAGAGCCTGACCGACGTGACCGGACAGGACATTCTGATCATCTCCTGCTACGAGACCGGCGAAATCGAGGAAGCGATGGAGCGGCTTCGGCAGCAGGGCAACACGGTGGAGACGCTGAGGCTGGAAAGGGGGCGCGCGGCGTGAAAAGGCTTGAAAACCGGCTTCTGCGCGCGGGGATGTACCTTCTGTGCGTCATGCCCATCTGCGCGTTTCTGCTTCGGCTTCTGATGGGGAAGAGTCTCTGGTACGGAGCGGCGTGGCTGTGCGCGCAGACGGTCTTCGCGGCGCTTCTGGCGCTTCTGCCCGCGTACATCGGCGATTACCGGGAATACGAGGTCGTAAAGGTCGAGGGCGGCGCGGGCAGCGACCCGAACCCCGACCGCGAAATCACGCGCACGACGATGCACGAGGGCAAGCGCTTTCCGCTGCGCATGACGGCGGACATGGCGTTTCTGGCGCTCAATTTCGTGCTGGCGCTGTTCCTGCCCGGGCCGGTGCTGGCGGGGCGGCATTTTCTGTACCGGCTGGGCTACCTCGCCATGATGACGCTTCTGCTTCTGTTCGCCATGCCGGGCATGTCGGCGGCGCAGTGCATGTGGACGGATCTTCCGGGCATGCTGCTGGGCGCGGCGGGATATCTGGGCGCGGCGGTGTATCTGCATTTCACGCATTCGGACGTTTCCCGCGTGAAGCCGCTGATTACCGCGTGCGCGGTCCTGTTTCTGTTTTTCGGCGGCGTGACGCTGAACCGGCAGTCCATTCGCGCCAGCATGGCCACCCACGCGGGCGAGGCGAACCGCGCGCCGCGCGAGATCGTGCGCCGCAACCGGCGCATCGTGCTGTCGTTCGCCACGCTGGTCACGGTGGTGTCGCTGGTGGAGCCGATTCGCGCCGCGGCAAGCTGGTGTCTGGCGAAGGTGGGCGCGCTGATCCGCTGGGTTTCCTCTCTTTGGAGTCATGGGGGCACGGAAGCGGCGACGATGCCGGAGCTGGGCGGCATGGCAATGCCGGCGGGCGAGGCCGCCGCGCAGGTGACGGAGGCGGCGCAAAGCTCGCTGTTTGCCGACATTCTGACCTACGCGTTTCTGGGGCTGATCGCGGTGGGCTTCGTGTGGATGCTGTTCGACCGCATCCGCGCGCTGGTCAACCGGCTGTCCGAGTGGCTGGAAAAGTTCGCGGGCAGCGTGAACGAGGGCTTCTACGACGAGCGCGAGCAGCTGATGAGCGCCGAGGAGGTGCGCGAGAACATGAAAAAACGGCTGCGCGAGCGCATGAAGCAGCTGTTCACCCGCGAAACGCCGTGGGAAAAGCTGGACGGCC
Organism: bacterium; assembly: GCA_963618055.1. GTDB lineage: Bacteria > Bacillota > Clostridia > Christensenellales > Aristaeellaceae > SFHK01. The sequence goes on from CAVERI010000064.1 coordinate 6,395, forward strand.
GCGGCCGCGCGCGAAGGCTGCTGCGGGATTTCTATAAAAAGCGCATGCGCAGGACGAGCAACGTGCGCGCCCGAACCGCGCGCGAGGCGATTTTCGAGGGCGACGCGGCGCGCGCCGACCGGGAGGCGTTCGCCGATTTCTACGACGAGGCGCGCTATTCCGCGCACGAGGTGGACGCGGCGCGCGCCGATCAATTCAAGAAGGATCTGAAGCTATGACGCCGGAGCTGGAATTCAAAATCCGCAGCCTGCCCGATTCGCCCGGCTGCTATCTGATGAAGAGCAAGGGCGAAATCATCTACGTAGGCAAGGCGAAGAACCTGAAAAACCGCGTGCGGCAGTACTTTCACGCCTCCGCCAACCACACGCCCAAGGTGCGCGCGATGGTGGAAAAGGTGGACGATTTCGACATCGTACTGGTGGACGGCGAGCTGGAAGCGCTGATTTTGGAGTGCAACCTGATCAAGAAGCACATGCCGTGGTACAACATCCTTCTGAAGGACGACAAGCACTATCCGTTTATCCGCATCGACCTGCGCGAGCCGTTTCCGGCGGTGGAGCTTCGGCGCGAGCAGGCGAAGGACGGCGCGCGGTACTTCGGCCCCTATGTGGGCGCGGCCGCCGTGCGCGAGGTGCTGGATATTTCGCGCATGCTGTTTCCCATTCGCCATTGCACAAAGCCGCTGAAGCCGGGCATGAAGGCGCGGCCGTGCCTGCATCATCAGGTGGGGCAGTGTCTCGCGCCGTGCGCGGGGCTGGTGGACGAGGCGGCCTACGGCGAAGAGATCAAAAAGCTGATTCATTTTCTGAGCGGGCACTATGACGACGTTCTGAAGGAGCTCAAGTCGCGCATGGCAGAGGCCGCCGCGGCAATGAACTACGAGCGCGCCGCCGTGTACCGCGACCGCATCCGCGCCGTGAACGACCTGATGCAAAGGCAGAAGGCGCTGGACGTGGGCGGCGAGGACAGGGACATTATCGCGGAGCTGCCCGTGGACGCGGACGTGCTGGTGCAGGTGATGCTCACGCGCGGCGGGCGGCTGATTTCCTCTGAAATGTTCACGCTCAGCCGCGCGGCGGACGACGAGCCGGGAGAGGTGCTGACGCGCTTCATGACGCAGTACTATTCCGCCGAAAATCCGCCCGCGCCGGAGGTGCTGGTCAGCGCGCCGCTGCCGGAGAGCGCGGTGCTGGAGGAGCTGCTGGGCGAGATCATCCACCGGCGCGTGTACATCAGCTGCCCGCAGCGCGGCGACAAGGCGAAGCTGGTGCAGATGGCGCGCAAGAACCTGCGCGACGAAGCCGCGAAGATCGAGAAAAAGCGCGCCCGCAGCCGCGAGCGCACAATCGGCGCGCTGGAGGAGCTTCAGGCGGTGCTCGGCCTGCCCAACCCTCCCCGGCGCATCGAGGGCTACGATATTTCGAACACGCAGGGCGTTCTGTCCGTGGCCAGCGAGGTCGTGATGATCGACGGCGTGAGCGCGCGCAGGGAATACCGGCACTATCGCATCCGCGACATCGAGGGGCCGAACGATTTCGAATCGATGAAGCAGGTGATCACGCGCAGGCTGTCCCGCGGCCTTGCGGAAAGGGCGCAGCGGGAGCGGGACGGGCTTGACCCGCGCGGCGGGAAGTTCTCCGACCTGCCCGATCTGATTCTGATTGACGGCGGCCCGGAGCAGGTGAAATTCGCGCAGGAGGCCATGCACGCGCAGGGGCTGGACATTCCCATGTTCGGCCTTGCCAAGCGGCTGGACGAAATCGTGCTGCCGGACAGCGAGGAGAGCATCCTGCTCGACCGGCACAGCGAGGCGCTGCATCTCATCGAGCGGCTGCGCGACGAGGCGCACCGCTTCGCCATCACGCACCACCGCGCGCTTCGGCAGAAGAAGGGCGTGGGATCGAAGCTGGAGGAAATTCCCGGCATCGGCCCCAAGCGCCGCCGCGCGATTCTGACGCACTTCAAAACCATGGAAGCGCTGAGAAGCGCGACCGAGGACGAAATCGCCGACGTGGACGGCGTGACAAAGGAAAACGCGCGCGCCGTATACCGCTATCTGCACGCGGACGAAACGCCAACGAACGGCGCGGCTGGGGAAAATCCGCCTGACGCGCACGCGGACGACGAGAATTCACCTTCCGCGGATTGACAGCGGCGGGAGGGCGGTTCTATAATGATACCCGGTGAACGCAGATTTGGGAGGCGGACGTATGGATTACAAAAAGCTTGACGCGATCGTGGAAACGTATCGCGAGGATATTCTCGAAACCATGAAGCGCTGGATTGCCATTCCCTCCGTGCAGGCGCCGCGCGCGGCGGAAAACGCGCCGTTTGGAAAGGAAACCCGCCGCATGCTCGACACCGCCATGGCGGACGCTTCGGGCATGGGCTTTGAAACGAAGGACTTTGACGGCTACGCCATGCACGCGCAGATGGGGCACGGCGAAAAGACGCTGGGCATCCTGTGCCATCTGGACGTCGTTCCCGCAGGTGACGGCTGGCAGCACGATCCGTGGGGCGCGGAAATCGAGGACGGCAGGCTGTACGGCCGCGGCATCGCCGACGACAAGGGCGCGGCGATTCTGTCCCTGTACGCCATGAAGGCCGTGCGCGAGGCGGGCGTAAAGCTGAAGGACGGCGTGCGCCTGATTCTGGGCTGCGACGAGGAAACCGGCATGACCGACATGCGCTACTATGCCGCGCATTCCGACCTGCCCGACTACGGCTTCAGCCCCGACGCGGAATTTCCGGTCATCAACATCGAAAAGGGAGGCCTGAGCCTGAACCTGCTGGCCGCGACCGGCGGCGAGGACGGCGCGGAGCTGCCCGTGTACGAGCTGTACGCCGGCGTGCGCCAGAACGTGGTTCCCGGAACGGCGTGGGCGAAGCTGGGCGTGAACGACATGGCGAAGTTTGAAAAGAAGCTCAACGCCGTGCGCGAGGAAACCGGCTTCGAGCTGAACTGCGAATACGAGGACGGTATCTGCCGCCTGATCGCCGTGGGTCAGTCCGCGCACGCGTCGGTTCCGCATCTGGGCAAAAACGCCGCGGGCATGCTGCTGATCGCGCTCGACCGGCTGAACGCGGGCGGCGGCAGCCGCAGGGCGATCAAGGGTCTGGCCGAGCTTCTGGGTCTGGACGGCACCGGCCGCGCGCTGGGCATTGCCTGCGAGGACGAGATTTCCGGCGCGCTCACGTGCAATCTGGGCATCCTGCGCTATGACCAGAGTCAGCTTTCCGCGCGGCTGGACATTCGCTATCCGCTGTGCGCGAACGAGGAAACCATGTGCGGGCAGGCCGTGAAGTCCGTCGCGAGGTACGGCATGAGCGTGGAGCTGGCCGGCTCTCACGCGCCGCACCATGTGCCCGCGGAGCACAAGGTGGTTAAGGGTCTTCTGAAGGCCTACAGCGAGGCGACCGGCACGCCCGGCTACGCGTTCGCCATCGGCGGCGGCACCTATTCCCGCTGCATGCCGAATACCGTGGCCTTCGGCCTGAACTTCCCGGGCGACACCGACATGTGCCACATGCCGGACGAATACATGGAAGTGGAGAAAATGATGCTCTCGGCGCGCATTCTGGCGCGCGCCATCTGCGAGCTGGCGGGCGAGGGCGAAAACGAATGAGCGAGGTTTTTTCCGTAGCCATTGACGGCCCCGTGGGCGCGGGCAAAAGCTGCGTCGCGAAGAAGGTGGCCGAGCGCCTGAACGCCGCCTATCTGGACACGGGCGCGATGTACCGCGCGGTGGGTCTGTATATGCTGGAGGCCGGCGTTTCGCTGGAGGACGGCGCGGCGATTGCCGAAAGCGCGCCGAGGGCGGGCGTGGACGTTCGCTATGAGGGGCGCGAGCAGCACACCTATCTCAACGGCCGCGACGTGACGGGCGAGCTTCGCCGCCCGGAGGTCAGTCTGGCCAGCAGCGCCGTGGCGAAGGTGCACGCCGTGCGCGAGGCGCTGGTGAACCGCCAGCGGGAGCTGGCGCGCGGCATTTCGCTGGTGATGGACGGCCGCGACATCGGCACCTGCGTGCTGACGAACGCGACGCTGAAGATTTTCCTCACCGCCACGCCCGAGGAGCGGGCGCGCCGCCGGTTCGAGCAGATGAACGGAGGGGGCGGGCAGTCGTTTGAGGACGTGCTGAACGATCTGATTCGCCGCGACCGAAACGACATGAGCCGCGCCGAGTCCCCGCTTCGGCGCGCGGACGACGCGGTGGAGCTGGATTCCACCAATCTGACCGAGGACGAGGTGGTCGAGCGCGTCGTGTCGCTGCTCAGGGAGCGAACGGGAGGCGAGCGGGCATGAAGCGCGGATTCTGCGTGTTTCTGTGCGCCGTGTACAGGCTGTTTGCGGCGCTGCTTCATCCCGTGCGCGTGATCGGCCGCGAGAACATGATCAAGGAGGGCCCTGTGATCCTGTGCGCGAACCACGTGAGTTTGCAGGATCCCATGGTGCTGAACGTGTATCTGGGCAGGCTGATTCGCTTTATGGCGAAGAAGGAGCTGTTTGAAAACCGCTTCATGAATCGCGTTATGACGTGGCTGGGCGCGTTCCCGGTCAGCCGCGGCGAAAGCGATTTGTCGGCGATGCGCACGTCGCTGAAGCTGCTTGCCGACGGCGAGGTGCTGGGCATCTTCCCGGAGGGACACAGGTATTCCGACGGCGAAATGCACGAGTTTGGCAACGGGCTGGCGCTGATTGCGCTGCGCTCCGGCGCGCCGGTCGTGCCCGCGTACATTCAGGGCAGCTATCGGCCGCTGCGCCGCGTTACGGTGACGGTGGGCGAGCCGGTGACGCTTGCCGATCTGGGTCGCCGCTGCGACAGCGTGACCCTGCGCACGGCCACGGAGCGCATTCAAAACGCTATGCGAGCGCTGCGCGAAGTCGGCGTAAAAAAAGTATGTTAAATTATAGCATTTCCTGTCTTCGCGGCAGGAAATGTTTTTATACTATAGAATATAGAAACGAATCAGTATTTGCCTATGGCAGGAAGGGACTGAACTGCAATCGCACGCGTTACCGTCGCCGCATCCGCGGGCTTTTGCTTCGGCGTTCGCCGGGCGATGAACCTTGCCCTCGCGAACGCGCCGGCGTATTCGCTGGGGCCGCTGATTCACAATTCGGTGGCTGTGGCGGAGCTGGAGGCGCGGGGCGTGCGCGTCGCGCGAACGGTTTCGGAAATTCCGGCGGGCGCGCGGGCGATTGTCCGCTCGCACGGCGTGAGCCGGGAGGTTCTCCGCGCGCTGGAGGCGCGCGCGGAGACGATCGACGCCACCTGCCCGTATGTCGCCAGCATTCACCGCATGGTGGCGGAGGCCGCCGAGGCGGGGATTCCGGTGCTCGTGTGCGGCCAGAGGGAGCATCCCGAGGTCGAGGGCACGATGGGCTGGGCCGGCGAAAACGCCCGCGTGGTATCCTCGGAGGACGAGGCGCGGGCGCTGCCGCGAATGGAACGCGCGCTCGTCGTCGCGCAGACGACGCTGGGCGCGGCGCGGTATCAGGCAATCGTGCGGGCGATTAAAGCCCGCGTGGACGCGCCGGATATTCGCATGACCGTGTGCGCCGCCACGGAAAGGCGGCAGGAGGAAGCGGCACGGCTGGCCGGGGAATGCGACGTGATGATCGTCGTGGGCGACCCCGCCAGCGCAAACTCGCGCGCGCTGTATGAAATCGCAGGGGCGCATTGCGCGAGAACCCATTTTATCCGGGAGGCCGGCGAGCTTGCCTCGCTGGCTATGATGATAGAGGATCGCATCGGCATCACAGCCGGCGCGTCCACTCCGGATTGTACATTTAAGGAGGTTGTGGCACGAATGAACGACATCGAGAACAAGGTCAACACGGTAGAAGCGCCCAAGGAGGCCGTCGAAACGCCAGCCGAGTCGGATTTCGCATCCGAATTCGAGAAGACGATGGTGCAGATCCGTCCCGGGCAAACGATCACCGGCAAGGTGGTTCAGATTACTGACGACGAGGTATGTGTAAACATCGGCTACAAGGCGGACGGTCTGGTAAAGAAGTCTGACCTTTGCGACACCGATGTCAAGATCGATGATGAGATCGAAGTCGAGGTCGTCAAGGTAAACGACGGCGAAGGCAACGTGCTTCTGAGCCAGAAGAACATCATCAATCGCAAGAACTGGGATGAGATCGTTGCCAAGAGCGAAGCCGGCGAGTACATCGACGGCATCGGCAAGGAAGCGGTCAAGGGCGGCCTGCTGGCAGACGTCAACGGCATCCGCACCTTTATCCCCGCGTCGCAGCTTTCCAACCACTATGTCGAGCACATCGACGAGTTCGTTGGCAAGGAACTGAAGCTCAAGGTTATCGAGCTGGATCGCGCCAAGAAGCGCATCGTCGCCTCCCGCAAGGCCGTGCTGGCCGAGGAAGAGGCCGCGCGCAGGAAGGCCATCTGGGATAAGCTTGAGGTTGGCTCCATCGTGGAGGGCACCGTCCGCAGAATCGCCGACTTCGGCGCGTTCGTGGACATCGGCGGCGTGGACGGCCTCGTCCATGTGACCGACCTCAGCTGGGGCCGCGTCCGTCATCCCTCCGACGTCGTGAAGGTTGGCGACGTGATCAACGTCAAGATCCTGAACGTCGATCCCGAGAAGGAGCGCGTTTCCCTGTCCCTCAAGCAGACCCAGCCGCGCCCGTGGACTGTGGCCGCCGATAAGTATCCGGTGGGCTCCGTCGTCGAGGGTAAGGTCGTCCGCATCACCACGTTCGGCGCGTTCGTCGAGCTGGAGCCCGGTCTTGACGGTCTGGTGCATATCTCCCAGTGCGCCCTCACCCGCATCGAGAAGGTTGAAGACGCGCTGCACGTCGGCGACGTGATCCGCGTGAAGGTTCTGGACGTCAACACCGAGGCCAAGCGCATCAGCCTGTCCGTCCGTCAGGTGCTCGAGGACGAAGCCCTTGAGAACGTGGAGACCGCCGACATCGCCGATGAATACGCCATCGAAGGCGAAGAGACCGCCGCTCCCACCGAGGAATAATCCATCCCTTCTCGCGCTCCCGCGACTGAAAAGCTGCGGGGGCGTTTTTTTGCGCAGGCTGCTTGACAAAGTGAAGATTTCTGAATACAATATAGGTATCAGTTGATACCAAAGGAGGATGCGGCCTTGGCGGAGCAGACTTCAAGCCGGATTGAGAGCGAATGGGAGATTCGTTCCTACTTGCAGAGTCTCCGGCATGCGCTGGATCATGGAGCCTGTTTAACGTTTCAGGAGGAACGGGTGGTGGATCGAAACCGGCCGACTCGGTTCACAAATCGGTTTACAGTGGCTGATCTGTTCCCAGATGAGAACCCGGTGGACGCACTGCGACGGGAGCTGAAGACGCTGACGGTGCAGGAATACCTTCGAACGGTTCGCGATCATCGCTTTCCAAAACGGAGTGAGATGCGGGAGTTTGGGAAAGTCTACAAGGGTACGGACGAGGTTTATATCAAAATTCGAGTGGAGCTGCTCGGACATGATGGAAATCACACGGCGTTTGTGATGTCCTTCCACTACGCGCAGATTCCGTTCAGTCGGGAGACGTTTCCCTATCGGGAAAAATGAAGGGAGGTATGGTATGAAGACGCTGAAAATTGAAAAGAAGCTTTGCATGTGCTGCATGGAAGAGCACGAGGTGCGCACGGTTCGTGTGAGAGAACGGAACGTATTCAAAGGCGTGGAGGTTTCATACGACGCGACGTATGAGTATTGCGAGACTGCGGATGAATACATTGCCACGGAGAAAATGATTTCGGCCAACGATATGGCCATGAAGAACGCCTATCGTCAGGCAATGGGGCTGCTTACAACCGAACAGATTGGCGCGATTCGGACGAAGTACGGAATCAGCCAGTCAGACCTTGCGGCGCTTCTGGGCTGGGGCGGCAAGACCATCACGCGGTACGAGAGCCATCAGATACAGGACATTGCGCATAATACCATCCTTGGGAAGCTCGATTCCGACCCGGAATGGTTCATCGAGCTATTGAAGGGCGCAAGGGAACGGATTTCGCCGGAGGCCTATGCGAAATATATGACGGCAGCCACGGCTTTGTTTGAAGACGCGCAGGATGAATATCTGCGCAAGTCGATTTACGCGCAGTATGCGCGCTATGCCGACGATTTCCAGAGCACCGGGGGGACGCCGCTGAATCTGGATAAGGTTGTCGATGTTGTGAACTATCTTGCAAATGCGCCGGAGGTAACGGGGCTGTACCTTGTGAAGCTGATGAAGCTTCTGTGGTACAGCGACGCGCTGGCGTGGAAACGCAGCGGAAGCTCCATAACCGGGCTGGTGTACAGGGCGCTCCCTATGGGTGCGGTGCCGGTGGCCTATAAGTCCCTGATTGATTTGAAGGGCATCGAATATGAAGAGGTCGATTTCGGCGAAAGCGCGGGAAACCGTTTTCTCAAAACCACGCACACGATGTACCCCACGTTGACGCAATCGGACGTGGATGTACTGAACGCGGTGATTCGGCGGTTTGGACAGGAGACAAAGGATACCATCGTCGAGTGCATGCACGGCGAGACCGCGTATGTCAAAACGGCGCGGGGAGACGTCATTCCATATAAATATGCCGCCGAGCTTTCCCTTGTGTGAACCTGAGCCGGGCGGCATGGCTGAAATTTCGGCATGGTGGGGCTGGCGCGATACGCGCGGCCTTTTGACGGCTCAAGTGCTTGGCGCAAAAATACGAAGCACGGCTCTCGCGGAGGAAATTCCGTGAGAGC
>CAVERI010000065.1:0-15102 GCA_963618055.1 bacterium
ACGAACATATACGCCTCGTCGATCTTGCGAACGGTCTTCTGCAGGTCGATGATGTAGATGCCGTTGCGCTCGGTGAAGATGTACTGCGCCATCTTGGGGTTCCAGCGGCGGGTCTGGTGGCCGAAATGTACGCCGGCCTCAAGCAGCTGCTTCATGGAAATGACTGCCATAGTGGGGGTTCCTCCTTAAATTCGTTTTTTCCGCCCCTCGCTTCGTCTTCGAGCGGCACCGGAAGCCGGCAACCGCCGCGCGAATCCGCGAGGGTGAGAAATAAGCCCTGTTGGGCACTATGACATTATAACACAGGCGGCGGCGCTTCGCAACAAAGGAAGCCGCCGCCGTCTGTCAAATTTTCGTTAGCTGGCGCGTCAGACGATCTGCGACGCGTCGGTATACCGCGTGAAGGCCACCTCAAGGCCGCCCGCGCGGAGCGTCGTTCCGTCGAACGAGACGGGCGCGCGCTTCACGCTTTCAATAAAGCGCTCGAAATCGCCGTATTCGTCCCTGCTGCCCATGGTGTACAGGTACGCGGCGCTTCTCCCGTACACGCGGTATTCGCAGCCGATCAGCTGATCGTCAAATGCAGAAGCGTCGCCGCTCATCCAGATGGCCATGTAGCCGTCCTTCACCCGGCCGAACAGGTAATGCCCGTCCGCGCGCGCCTCGTCAAACCGGCAGGATGGGAAGAACACGTGGGTGAAGCTCACGGGGTGCGCCTCGGATATGCTGTACACAAGGCCGAGCCGCGCGCCTTTTTGAACGATCGCGGGCATTTCGCCGTTTCCGTTCCAGTAGCCGGGGCGCATCTGGCTTATGTCGCTGGTTCCGCCGGGATGGGTGACAAACGACACCGCCTCGCTGGATACCGCCGCGTACATCAGGTGCTGCTGATAGCCGTCTACGCCGGGGCGGATGAGCGTCGTGCCGTGGAAGCGCTCGTTGAGCGTGCGAATCCATTCGTTGCTGAAGCGCTCGCCCTCGGATACGCGCTGCCAGCCGCTTTCAAGCGTCTTGGGAGACGCGCAGGACGTGAGCATGTAATCCTTCGTCTTGCGCACGTGAATCTCCGCGTTGCCGCAGGCGTAGCGCATGTCGCGCTCGCGTGCGGCGATTTCGCCTGCGTCCGCGGGAATTTTGTATTCGCTCAGGGCGAAGGCGCACAGCCAGCTGCTGTTCATATTCCGCATATGCGGAAGGCACAGGTTCATCAGCGCCGTCGAGGCCTGCGTCTGCGGGCGCAGCACGGCGCGGTACGCCCGACCCTGCGGCGCGACGACGGCGCCGTCGAACACGTGCAGCGCCATCTGCCGGATAAGCCCGTCCAGCACCGTTTTCGCCAGCGCCTGAAGCTCCGCGTCGCCATAGTCGATCAGGCTCAAAAGCGCGCAGGAGGTTACGACCGCGTAGCTGGAGGACGCGAATTCCTCAAAGCCGCAGGCGGAAACGTCCTTCAGCCAGCCGAGGCAGCGCTCCCGGCCGCGGGCGTGCGCCTCCCGTCCCGTGAGCCCGGAGCGGACGAAAACGTCGTCCGGATACATGCCGCCCGCGAGGTACTGGTTGGAATAGAACAGAAGCGCGTGGTTCTCGCTCCAGAAGCACATGCCGTCCGCGCCGTCCTCGTCCATCCAGTAGCGGTAGTTCAGCGCCGTGCGCCGGAAGCGCCCGCGCAGCGCCTCGGGCAGCTCGAACCGCTTCACCAGCCGGAACAGCGCGTTGAAATAAAAGTCGCTGCAATCGGCGCGGCTGTCGATCAGGTCAAGGAACCGAAGAAGCTGCTCGTAATCCGCGTCCGTGTTCGTGCCGTTTTCGTATTTCATGATCACGGGAAGGGGCAGCCCCTCGTTCAGGGAGGCGTGGCACAGGCGCTTCATGCGTGCCTCGTAGTCCGCCTCGGGCGAAAAATCAAGGCTCGCGCTTCCCTCAAGAAGCTCAAGCCGGCGCGAGAGCTTCACGCCGTATTGGCCGCACACTACGTCGAGCAGGCGCGCGCCGGGCGCGAGCGAAAATTCCGTTTCGTTCTCCCACGCGCGTCCGTCCTTGGGCGCGCCGGGCGCGAGGTCGATCACCCGTGTGCCGGCCGGCGGAGCGCTTTGGCTGACCAGCCTGCCGTTTTCCACGCGAAGGGCGCTCAGCCAGCTCTCGCGGGCGTAGATTTCGTCCATTTCCGCGCCGCCGGGAAGCGAGACCGAAACGCCGGAGAAATCCCCGGTCAGCTGCAAGGCGAGCAGCGTGCGCGTGTCCCGCGCGCCCAGCGTCTGCATGCGGATGTAAAGCTCGTTTTCGCCCTTTTTCAGCGGCAGGGTAAGCGCGTGCCGCTTGATGGGCTTGTATACGGCGGGCGTGTTTTTCAAAATCCGTTCGCCGTTCAGCCAGATATCCGCGGCGGTGTACGTCCAGCACAGCGCCGAGATTTCCCGCGCGCGGTCGCTTATAAGCCGCGTGTACGCGCGCGCCTCCACGCGCTTGAGCAGAGGATAAAAGGTGCTCATGTCGATAAACCAGTCGCTGCCGGGCGTGTTCAGCCGCCACGCTTGGCCGTCGAACGCGTCCGCGCCCAGCGTAACGCCGCTTTCGGGCGCGATTTCGCCGCCATCGGCGATTTCCGCGCGCAGTTTTTTTTCAAACGTCAGCTGGTTTTTGTCCCGCAGCTCGGTGCGCGGGTCAGAGAGGAAGGGGCCGCACACGAAATACCGCGTGATGAACCCCTGCGCATTGATTCCGTACGTTTTCATAAAAAAGAAAGACCTCCCGCGTGTGTACTCGGCGGCATTATAGCATTTCATCGTTGAAATCGCAAACCTTTTCTTTCGCCGTCCGGCAGGAATTTTTTCGCGCGCGGCGAAAAAGGAAAACCGGGAATACCGCAAGGAGGACGACGATGATGAATGAACACGCCATGCCCATGCCGGCCTACGACCGCCTTCACGCGTGGGAGCTGTATTGCAGTGAAATGAAAACCGAAAAGCAGCAGACGATCGAAGAGGGCAAGGACATTCACGAATTTGAAAAGCTCTTTGACGCCATTGACGAAATGCCGCGCTGCGCGGAAAGGGTGCGGCTGGGCGACATTCTGTACGAGCTGATCGCGAAGGCGCCGCAGCGCGCCGGCTGCGCCTACGACGAGCCCAGCGAGCTGGAGGCCATTCGGGCGCTCCGTCCGGCCGGTGCGGGCGAGAAAAAGCCGCTGCCGTCCCGCGAGGCTTTGAAGGAAAAGCTCGCCGGCGCGTGGTACGGCCGAATCGCGGGCTGCTCACTCGGAAAGCCCGTGGAGGGCATCCGCACGAACGAGCTCGTGCCCTTCCTGAAGGAAACCGGCAACTGGCCGATGCACCGCTTCATCCTGAGCACCGACGTGACGGAGGAAATGAAGGACAAATACAAATTCCCGCTGCGCGACCGCGTGAAGTGGAAGCTGATGGCCGACCAGCTTACCAGCGCGCCCGCGGACGACGACACCAATTACACCGTGCTGGCGCAGCTTCTGATCGACCGCTTCGGCCGCGGCTTCACGCCCGCGAACATGATGCAGTTCTGGCTGGAGATGCAGCCCAAGAACGCCTATTGCACCGCCGAGCGCGTGGCCTTCGTAAACGCCGTGAAGGGCTACCTGCCGCCGGACACCGCCCGCTTCCAGAACCCGTACCGCGAGTGGATCGGCGCGCAGATTCGCGGCGACTACTTCGGCTACATCAACCCCGGCGATCCCGAGGCCGCCGCCGACATGGCGTGGCGCGACGCCAGCATTTCCCACATTAAAAACGGCATCTACGGCGAAATGTTTATCGCCGCCATGCTCGCCGAGGCCGCCGTGACGACGGACGGCGGCGTGGAGCGCGTGATCGAGACCGGCCTTAAGGAAATTCCCCAGACCTCCCGCCTGTACGAGGCCATTCGCGGTGTGATCGACGACTTCCGCGCGGGCGTTTCGCAGGAGGACGCGTTCAAGAAGATTCATAAGCAGTGGGATGAATACACCGGCCACGGCTGGTGCCACACCATCTCCAACGCCATGATCGTGGCCGCGTCGCTGCTCTACGGCGGGGGCGACTATGGAAAATCCGTGTGCATGGCCGTCGAAACCGGCTTTGATACCGACTGCAACGGCGCGACCGTCGGCTCCATCGTGGGCATGCTCGGCGGCATTTCCGCCATTCCCGAATACTGGACGAAGCCGTTTCACGACACCCTGCGCACGTCGCTGTTCGGCTTCACCGTGTCCGCCATCTCCGATATGGCCGAAAAAACCCTCGCGCATATCCCCGGCCTGAGCTGAAGGCTATCCGGAAGAGCCTGCCGTCCGCGGCGGGCTTTTACTTTTGGCCGGACGGCTGTAAACATCACTTAATTTGACAAGCCCCGTAAAAGCGGTTACAATAGAAAATGGTGATTTATGCCGGAGGGAGGGGCTATACGTGAAGCAAGTCGTGATTGCCGTGGACGCCATGGGCGGCGACAACGCGCCGGGGGCGGTTGTGCGGGGGTGTCTTTCCGCGCTTCGCGCGCAGGAGGATCTGGCGATCCGCCTGTTCGGCCGCGCGGAGGTCGTTCGTCCGCTGCTGGAGGACGCGGGGAGCGAGAGGAGCCGAATCGAGCTGATCGACGCGCCGGATGAAATCACCATGCACGACGAGCCGATGCTGGCGGTGCGCCGCAAGACGGAGTCCTCCATGGTGAAGGCGCTGATGGACGTGCGCGAGAAGCGCGCGGACGCGGCGGTTTCGGCGGGCTCGACGGGCGCGCTGTTTCTGGGCGGCATGGCGTATGTGCGCATGGTGCGCGGCATCGACCGTCCGGCGCTGGCGCCGGTGCTGCCGGGTCTCAACAAGCCCTTTTTGCTGATCGACTCCGGCGCGAACGCGGATTGTCAGCCGCGCTATCTTTTGCAGTTCGGCCTGATGGGCTCGGTGTACATGAACCGCGTGCTGGGCGTGAAAACGCCGGACGTGGGGCTTGTGAACATCGGCGCGGAGGATACCAAGGGCAGTAAGCTGGTGAAGGAGGCCTACCAGCTGATGCGCGCGCAGACGGTCTATCACTTCGCCGGAAACTGTGAGGCGCGCGACGTGCAGTTCGGCAATTTCGATGTGGTCGTCGCCGACGGCTTCACCGGGAACGTGATTCTGAAATACGCCGAGGGGCTCACGAGCGTGCTGTTTAAGCAGATGAAGGTCGCGGCGAACTCCACCGCGCGCGCGAAGCTGGGCGGCCTGCTTCTGAAGCCCGCGCTTTCGTCGCTGCGTGAAAAGATGAACGCCGACGAATACGGCGGCGCGCCGCTGATCGGCCTTGAGGGCACGGTTGTAAAGGCGCACGGCTCGTCGAACGATTTTGCCTTTTCGAAGGCCGTGGAGCAGGCTCGGCTGATGGTGCTGGGCGACGTGACCGGCCGCATCCGCGAGGGACTCGCCGAAATTTCGGCGGGCGAGGCGTCCCGCGCGTAACGAATCTCTACAATAAATTTTAGGAGGCGTTTTTCCATGACGTACAACGAGATCTTTAACAAGGTTGCCGAACTGATCGTCGCTCAGCTGCCCGTAACCCTCGAGCAGGTGAAGCCGGAGTCCAAGCTGGTGGAGGATCTGGGCGCGGACAGCGCGAACGTGATGATTCTCGTGTTCGACCTCGAACGCGAATTTGACATTCAGGTGGACAATGACGCGCTGGCCAGCGTGCACACGGTGGACGACGTTGTGAAATACCTCGAGAAGGCCGTCGGCTGATGGACGAGGTGGAGGCCCATCTGGGCTATACATTCCATGACCGGGCGCTGCTGGAAGCGGCGCTCACGCATCCCTCCTACGGCGGCGACCATCACGTTCCGCATTATCAGCGGCTCGAATTTCTGGGCGACGCCGTATTTGAGCTGCGCGTAAGCGAGCGGCTGTACGCCGCCTTCCCGCAGCTGCCGGAGGGCAACCTCACGCGCATGCGCGCCGACCTTGTGTGCGAGGCGTCGCTTTCAAAGGCGGCGCGGCGGCTGGGGCTGGCGGAGCGCATCCGGCTTTCGGTGGGCGAGGAGCGCACCGGCGGGCGGAAAAAGCCGTCCATCCTGTGCGACGTGATGGAGGCCGTGGTCGGCGCGGTGTATCTGGACGGCGGCCGGGACGCGGCCAACGCACTGATCGAGCGCGCCATCGGCGCGGACATCGATTCCGCCCGTCCCGCCGAGGATCATCTGGACGCGAAAAGCCGCCTGCAGGGCATTCTGCAAAGCGGCGGACGCATGCCGGTTTACGAGCTGATCGAGCGCAGCGGCCCCGACCATATGCCCCTGTTCCGCTTCCGCGTGTCGGCGGACGGCGAAGCGCTGGGCGAGGGCGCGGGTCACAGCAAGCAGCAGGCGCAGATCGCCGCCGCCGAGGCCGCGCTGGAGCGCCTTCGCGCGGGCGCGTGAGAACGGATTCCTCTATGAAATGGAGCAAGCACACAAATTGCGACTGAAGAAACTCTACATTCACGGCTTTAAATCCTTTGCCGACCGGGTGGAGATGACGTTTGAGCACGGCGTGACCGGCGTCGTCGGCCCCAACGGCTGCGGAAAAAGCAACATATCCGACGCGGTTCGCTGGGTGTTAGGCGAGCAGAGCGCGCGCCAGCTTCGCGGCTCCAAGATGGAGGACGTCATTTTCAACGGCACCGAAAAGCGCCGCCGCATGGCGTACTGCGAGGTGACGCTGACGTTCGACAACGAGGATCACTCGCTGCCGTCCGACTACACCGAGGTCTCCGTCACGCGCCGCGTGTTCCGCACGGGCGAGAGCGAATACCTGCTCAACGGCACGGCCTGCCGCCTGAAGGACGTTGTGGATCTGTTCCGCGACACCGGCATCGGGCGCGACGGCTATTCCATCGTGGGGCAGGGCCGCGTGGGCGAAATCCTGTCCCAGAAGAGCGAGGACAGGCGGCAGGTGTTTGAGGAAGCGGCGGGCATTGTGAAATACAAAACCCGCAAGCTGGAGGCCGAAAAGCGGCTGGAGAACACCGAGCAGAACCTGTCGCGCGTGGCGGACATCATCAGCGAGCTGGAGGCGCGGCTGGAGCCCCTGCGCGCCCAGAGCGAGGACGCGCGCAGGTACCTCGCCATGCGCGAGGAGCAAAAGGGGCTCGACCTGAACGTGTTCCTGATTCGCAGCGAGCGCTATCAGGAGAAGATCGCCGAATTGCGCCTGACGGCGGAGAATATGCGCGAAACGCTGGCGCAGAACGAGCGCGAGCAGCAGGCGCTGAACGAGCGGCGCGAAAACGTGCAGAATCAGCTGAGCGAGCGCGAGGAAAAGGCCGCCGAGCTGCGCGAAAGCCTGCAGACGCTGATTCAGGAGGTCGAGGCGCAGGAGGGGCAGGCAAACGTTCTGCGCGAGCGCCTTGCCGCGTCCCGCCGCGAGCAGGCGCGCGTGGAGGACGAAAAGCGCGCCGCCGAAGAGGGCGAAACCGGCATGCGCCGCCGCATCGAAACGCTGGAGGGCGAAATTGCCCGCGAGGGCGAGCAGGTTGCGGCGCGCGAGGAGCAGCAGGCCGCGCTCGACCGCGCGCTGGAGGAGGCCGAAACCGCCGCCGCGCGCTTGGAAGCGGAGGCGGAGGACGCGAAGGAGCGCGTGATTCGCTTCATGAACGACATGGGCGACGTGAAGAGCGAGCAGGCGCGCCTGACCGCGCTGGGCGAGGCCATCGACCGCCAGCTTGCGTCCCTGTCCGCGGGCGCGGAGGAGGACAGCCGCGTGACGGCCGACCTCAAGCGCGCCGTTGAGGACGCGAAAGATGTATGGGATGAGGAAAACGACCGCCTGAAGGCGCTGAACGAGGCCGCGCGAAGCGCGTCCGAGCGCAAGCGTCAGGCGGACGAGGAATACGAGCGCCTGACGGCGGAATCGCAGAAGCTGCTTTCGGCCAAGCAGGAGCTGGGCAGCCGTCTCAAGCTGCTCACCGAGATGCAGCGCGACTATGAGGGCTACAATCTGTCCGTCAAGCAGGTACTGATGGAAGCGGAGCGCCGCGGCGGAGCCGGGGTGCACGGCGTTGTGGCCTCCATTCTGCACGCGCCGCAGAAGCTGGAGCGCGCGCTGGACATGGTGCTGGGCGGCACGCTTCAGAACGTCGTCGTCGACCGCGACGAGGACGCGAAGGCCATGATCGAATACTTAAAGCGCAACCGCTACGGCCGCGCCACGTTCCTGCCCATCTCCTCCATCCGCGGGCGCACGCTGGACATGGGCGAGCGCAGGGTTCTGAGCATGCCCGGCTGCGTGGGTCTGGCTTCCGAGATGGTCACCTACGACCCCATCTACCGCGGCATCGTGGAAAATCTTCTGGGGCGCACGGTGATTGCCGAAGATTTGAACAGCGGCATCGCCATTCAGCGCGCGGGGCGGTATCAGTTCCGTCTGGTGACGCTGGACGGCGACGTGATGCACTCCGGCGGCTCGATGACCGGCGGAAGCGTGCAGTCGCGCATGACGAGCCTTCTGTCGCGCGAGCGCGAAATCACCGAAAGCACCGAGAACATGAAAAAGCTCACCGAGAAGCTTTCGCAGGCGCAGAACCAGCTTAGAAAGGGCGAGGAGGAGCGCGCCGCGCTCAAGAAGGAGCGCGCGCAGCTGTTCGACGACGTGCATCAGCAGGAAATCGCGGTCACCCGCGCCGAGGATCATCTGGCGCGCGCCCGCGAGGAACTGAACAGCCACACCGGCCGCGCCGCCCGCGTGAACGAAGCGCGCGCGCAGCTGGCCGATCAGAAAGCCGAAATTTTGTCCCAGCTGGACGCGCTGGGGCAGCGCCGCGAAACCACCGAGGGCGAGGGCGAGGAACTGCGCAGAAAGGCGCAGGCGCTTCAGACCAGCCTTTCCGAAAAGCGCGTGGCGCTGAACGCACAGCGGCAGGAAACCGGCGATGCGCGCGTGGCGCTGGCCACGGCGAAGCGCGGCTTCGAAGCGCTGAAGCAGGATCTCGTGCGCCTGAACGCGCAGAAGGGCGACGCCGCCCGCGTGCTGGCCGAGGCCGCCGAATCGCTTCGCGCGCTCGGCGAGCGCCTGAAGGCCGACGAGGAAGCGCTGACGACCGAGGAAGGCCGCTTGGAGCTGGCGCGCAGGGGATTGAACGGCGCGCGCGAGGACTTCCAGCGGGCGGACGAAAGCCGCCTGAAGGCGCAGACGGAGCTGAAGGAAATCAGCGAAAGCGCCGAGCGCCTGCGCGTGGCCACCGAGGAATTCACTGACCGCAGTCACCGCGCCGAAATGGCGCTTTCCCGCGCGGAGAACGATCTGGAGCAGATGACCGCGCGCATCTGGGAGGACTACCAGCTGACATACGAGGGCGCGGAGCCGTTCCGCGACCCGGATTTCAAGCTGGCCGAAAGCGAAAAGCGGCTGAACACGCTGCGCGCCGCCATCCGCGCGATGGGGCCGGTCAACGTGTCCGCCATGGACGAATACCGCGAGACCAGCGAGCGCTATACCGAGCTGACCGCCCAGCGCGACGATCTGACGCGCGCCAAGGACGACCTGATGGGCATCATCAGCGAGCTGACGAGCAAGATGGAAACCCAGTTCCGCGCGCAGTTTGAGCAGCTGGACGTATATTTCCGCCAGACCTTCACCGAGCTTTTCGGCGGCGGCCGCGCGGAGCTGCGGCTGGAGGATCCGAAGGACGCGCTGAACACCGGCATCGAAATCGTCGCGCAGCCGCCGGGAAAGAAGCTGCAGATGCTGTCGCTTCTGTCGGGCGGCGAGCGCGCGCTGACGGCGATTGCCATCCTGTTCGCGATGCTCAAGCTCAAGCCCACGCCGTTCTGCATTCTGGACGAAATCGAGGCCGCGCTGGACGACGCGAACATCGACAACTTCGCCGAATACCTGCAAACCTACTCCAACAAGACGCAGTTCGTCGTGGTTACGCACAGAAAGGGCACGATGTCCCGGTGCGACGCGCTGTACGGCGTGGCGATGGAGGAAAAGGGCGTTTCCAAGCTGATGAGCGTCAAGCTTGCGGACGCCGTATAACCTGAGACGGGAGGAACGAACATGGGTCTTTTCAGCAAGATTAAGGAAGGCCTTTTCAAGACGCGCGGCAACGTGGGTCAGAAGATGGATCAGCTGGTCGAAAACAGCCGCGCGCTGGACGACGACTTCTACGACGAGCTGTCGGACATTCTGGTCATGGCCGACGTGGGCGTGACCACGGCGACCGAAGCCGTGGACGAGCTGCGCGGCCGCGTGACCGCCGAGAAAATCACCGACGCGGCGAAGGCGAAGGAAATCTTCAAGGAAATCCTCGCTTCCCGCATGCGCGACAAGCCCATGGTGCTGGAAAGCCCGTCGGTCATCTTCATCATCGGCGTGAACGGCGTGGGCAAAACCACGTCCATCGGCAAGCTGGCTTCGCGCCTGAAGACGGTGGGCCGCCGCGTGCTGATTGTGGCGGGCGACACCTTCCGCGCCGCCGCCGCCGAGCAGCTGACCGTGTGGGCCGACCGCGCCGACGTGCCGATCGTCAAGCGCACCGAGGGCGCCGACCCCGCGAGCGTGGTGTTCGACGGCATTCAGACCGCCCGCGCGCGCCACGCGGACATCCTGCTGGTGGACACGGCGGGACGACTTCACAACAAGGCGCACCTGATGGAGGAGCTCAAAAAAATGGCGCGCATCGTGGCGCGCGATTTCCCGGAGGCGAAAATGCACGCGCTTTTGGTGATCGACGCGACCACCGGCCAGAACGGCCTGAGTCAGGCGCGCGTGTTCAAGGATGTGGCCGACCTGGACGGCATCATCCTCACCAAGCTGGACGGCACGGCCAAGGGCGGCATTGCCATGGCGATCCGGCACGAGCTGGGTCTGCCCGTGCGCTACATCGGCGTGGGCGAGGGTCTGGACGACATGCAGCCCTTCGACGCGAAGGAGTACATCGACGCGATCTTCGGATAAACGGCGGGAGGGACAGTCATGCACTCGTTTTCCATTGAAAAGGACGCTTTCTATCTGGACGGCGCGCCCTTCCGCGTGCTGGCCGGAACGATTCACTATTTCCGCGTGCCGCGCGAATACTGGCGCGACCGCCTTTTGAAGCTGAAGCACTGCGGGTTCAACGCCGTGGAGACCTATGTGGCGTGGAATGCGCACATGCCCGCGGAGGACGCGTTTGTGACGGACGGCATGCTCGACCTGTCTGCCTACCTGTCGCTGGCGCAGGAGCTGGGTCTGTGGGCGATTGTGCGCCCCGGCCCGTACATCTGCGCCGAGTGGGAAGCGGGCGCGCTGCCGTGGTGGCTCTTAAAGGAAGACATGCCGCTGCGCTGCGCCGACCCGAAGTACCTCGCGAAGGTGGACATTTTCTATGACCGCCTGATGGCGCTTCTGAAGCCGCACCAGATTACCGAGGGCGGCAACATCCTGATGATGCAGGTGGAAAACGAATACGGCAGCTACGGCGACGACGACGAGTACCTTGCCTACATCCGAAACGGCATGCGCGCGCGCGGAATCACCGTGCCGCTGTTTACCTCGGACGGCTCCGCCGACTTCATGCTGACCGGCGGCACGCTTAATGATGTGCACAAGACGTGCAACTTCGGCTCCCGCGCCGAGGAGCAGATGGCGTGCCTGCGCCGCTTCCAGCCCGACGGCCCCCTGATGTGCTCCGAATACTGGAACGGCTGGTTCGACCACTGGGGCGAGAAGCATCACGCCCGCGTGCCCGCCGAATCCGCGGAGGAGTTCGATAAGCTCTTGGCGCTGGGCGCGTCCGCCACAGCGTACACGTTCCACGGCGGCACGAACTTCGGCTTCATGAACGGCGCGAACTGCCCCGCCGTGCGCGACTATCAGCCCACGATCAACAGCTATGACGACGACGCGCTTCTGAACGAGTGCGGCGACGTCACGCCCAAGTACCGGCTGTTCCGCGAGGTCATCGCGAAGTACGCGCCCGTTCCGAACGAGCCCGAGCCCGCCAACCTGCCCAAGGCCAATTATGGCACGGTGAAGCTGACGCAGAGCGCGAAGCTGCTTGACTCGCTGGACGCGCTGGGCGAAAAGCACCACACCGCCGCGCCCGCGACGATGGAGAAGCTGGGGCAGGGCTGCGGCTTCATCCTGTATCACGCGCGCGTGAAGGGCCCGCGCGAGGAAAACAGGCTGATTCTTCAGGACGTGCGCGACCGCGCGCACGTGTTCGCGAACGGCGAATTCAAGGGAATCATCTACCGCAACGACGCGGAGAGCGCCGTGCGCCTGCGCGTGCCCGCGGAGGGACTGACGCTGGACGTGCTGGTGGAAAACATGGGGCGCGTCAACTACGGCCCCTACCTGCGCGACCCCAAGGGCGTGACCGAGGGCATCCGGCTGGGACAGCAGTTCCTGTACGGCTGGGACGAATGGACGCTGCCGATGGACGATCTTTCCGCGCTGAAGTTCGAGGACGGCGTGGCGCCATTTGGCGGCCAGCCCGTGTTCCTGCGCGGCACGTTCGACGCGGGCGAGGAGCCGAAGGACACGTTTGTGAAGCTGCCCGGGTTCAAGAAGGGCGTGATCTTCGTGAACGGAAAGCCCCTGTCCCGTCACTGGGAAATCGGCCCGCAGAGAAGCGCCTACCTGCCCGCGCCGTTCCTGAAAAAGGGCGAAAACGAGCTGGTCGTGCTGGAGCTGGACGGCTTTGAAACGCCGCAGGCCGTGCTGTCCGACGAAATGGATTTGGGCTAAGGAGGCCTTCGCATGCGCTTTCTGTTTCTGGGAACCGGCGCGGCGGACTGGAAAGAGCCGCTGGACACCGGCGAATACCGGCGCAACACGTCCACGCTGGTGGACGGCGAAATGCTGATCGACGGAAACGAGACGATTTCGGAATCCCTCCCCATGCTGGAAAACGTGCCCGCCATGCTGTTCACTCACAGCCACAGCGACCACTATTCCAAGCCCTTCCTGCAGAGGGTGCGCCCGCGGCGCGCCTTCTGCGAGGAAAGCTGGGCGGAGGAAGCCGGCGCGCGTCCGGTTATTCCCGGCAGCGCGTTTTCCGCGGCGGGCTTCCGGATTCTTCCCGTGACGGCGAGCCATTCCACTGAGCGGAAAAACGAACGGCCGCTCAACTATATCCTTGAAAAAGACGGCCAGCGCGTCCTGTACGCCACCGACGGCGCGTGGCTGACGAACCATGCCTACCACGCCATCAAGGACGGCGCGCCGCTGGACGGCTGCGTGTTCGACGGAACCGTGGGCGACGCGTTCCCGGACGACTGGCGCGTGTTCGAGCATAACACGCTGCCCATGGTGCGCGCCATGCGCCGCGCGCTGGAAAGGGCGAGCCTTCTGAAAACCGGCGCGCCCGTCGTGGTGACCCACCTCGCGCGCACCCTGCACCCCTCGCAGGCCGCCCTCGAAGCGCACGAAGCCGCCTCCGACGCGCCCCTGATCATCGCCCGCGACGGCATGACGTTTGAGTTTTAATTTTTGAGCCGCGATGTCCGCGTTTGCGGCGGTCGCGGCTTTTCTTTTATCTGGTTTGGAAAGTAATGTAGGAGCGGGATGGGTTTGGCATGAAAATTCTTGTGACGGCGTTTGAGCCTTTTGGCGGGGACGCGGTGAATCCGACGATGGAGGTGCTTTCCCGGCTTTCGCCGAGGGAGGGGCTTTTCAAGCTGGTTCTGCCGGTGACGTTCGCTGGGGCGGGCGAAAAGGTGACGCGAGTGATTGAGGAGCTTCGGCCGGACGCGGTGCTTTCGCTGGGGCTGGCCGGGGGACGGGATCGGATTACGCCGGAGCGCGTCGCGATCAATCTGGACGACGCGCGAATCGCGGACAACGACGGGTTCCAGCCGGTGGACGCGCCGATTGCGCCGGACGGACCGGACGCGTACTTTACCACGCTGCCGGTGCGCGAAATCGCGCGGCGCATCGGGGACATGGGCATACCGGCCGGGCTTTCGCTGTCGGCGGGCACGTATGTGTGCAACCATGTGATGTACACCTGCCTGCATCTGGCGAGGACGAAATATCCCGGCATGCGGTGCGGGTTTGTGCACGTGCCGTATGCGGCGGAGACGCCGCACGACGCTTCGAAGCCGTCCCTGCCGCTTGCGGACGTTGTGCGCGCCGTGGAGGAAGCCGTGCGCGTGATCGCCGGGGAGGACGCATGATCATTGAGTTTGCGCCGATGGAGGGCGTGACGGACGTGGTGTTCCGCCGCGCGCATTTTGAAATGTTCGGCGGGGTCGACCGGTATTTTCTGCCGTTCATCAGCCCTACCAGCCATCTTACGTTCAGCCACCGCGAGCAGGAGGGCGTTTCGCCGCTTCTGAACCGGGGCATTCCCGTGGTGGCGCAGATTCTGACGCGCGACGCTTCTTTATTTCTTCAGACCGCGCGGCTGCTGGCCGACGCGGGCTATGGGGAGGTAAACCTGAACCTCGGCTGCCCGTCCGGCACCGTGACGGCGAAGGGCAAGGGATCGGGGTTTCTGCGCGACAGGGACGGCTTGAGGGCGTTTCTGGACGAGGTGTTCGAGGGAACGCCGGTTCCTGTGTCGATCAAGACGCGCATTGGCTATGAATCCGCGGACGAATGGCCGGGGCTGTACGCGCTGTTTCGCGGGTATCCCCTGAAGGAGCTGATCGTGCATCCGCGCACGCGCGCGGAGTTTTACAAAGGCGAGGCGCACAGGGACGCGCTCGATGTGTGCGCGGACGCGCCGTTTCCCGTGGCGTACAACGGCGATCTGTTCCGCGCGGACGACGCGCGGGGCTTCACAGACGCGCATCCCGGAATCTCCGCGCTGATGCTGGGGCGCGGCCTTGTGGCCAACCCGGCGCTGGCGCGCGAAGCGAAGGGCGGCGCGCGGCTCACGAAGGCGGAAGCGCGGGCGTTTCACGACCGGCTGCTTCGCGAGTATCTGGAAAAGTGGCCGCGGAACGCCGTCGTGGGGCACATGCAGGAGTTCATGTATTACATGGGACGGTGCTTTGAGAACGCAGAGAAACTGGAAAAGCTCGTCCGCAAGGCCAACACGCCGGAGAAATACGCGGACGCGGCTTCCCGGCTGTTTGACGAGTGCCCGCTCGCGTCACCGCCGGCGTTTTACCCGCGCTGACTCTCCGCGGAGAGGCCGGGGGCGCGTCGCTCCCCC
>CAVERI010000066.1:0-14535 GCA_963618055.1 bacterium
CGCCGCACATGCGCGGGCAAAGCCTGCAAAGCATCGGCCGGCGCCCTCCCTTCCTGCCCGTCTAACCGTATAATCGTATCCTCTTTTTCGCGGTTTGTCAACACGATTCGTGCTAAGCATTTCCAACGAAAAAGCGCGCCTTACCGCGCGGGGAGAAACGTGATATACTGAGGGTAATTGGAAAATGAAAAAAGGCTTTCCGAAGCGCCGGCGCGCTTCCTCTGCGATTCCGGGCGCCCGACGCACGAGTTCTTCCCGTATTTCAATCTGGAAATCGGCGACGGCGGCTGCTTTATGGTGCTCGGCTGGGCGGGCACGTGGGAGGCCGCGTTTGAGAGCGAGCGCGGCGGCGCGCGGATTCTCGGCCGCGGCACGAACGGGCTGAGGACATACTTTCTGCCCGGCGAGGTCATTCGCACGCCGCGCGTGCTGCTGCTTCCCTACGCGGGGCGCAATGAGGACGACGCGATGAACCTGTGGCGGCGCTATTACGTGGCGCGCGTGCTTCCAAAAGAAGCGGACGGGCGGCCGCTTGTGCCGTTCAGCACCACCTGCCTGTGCAGCGACACCGGCCTGCCGAACTCCGACGGCAGCATTTCCGAGCGCGATTCCACGCGGAGGCCGTCCATGGAGAAAATCATCTCCGAGGGCATTCAAAACGCCGACGACGGCGCAAGAACCCGCCGGAAGAGCGGCGAGCTCTCAAGCCTCACACTCCGCGCGGGCGAAAAGCGCACGGCGATTCTGTGGTTTCTGTCAAGAGCGCAGGAGGGATTTTCATGCCGGGAGTACCGAAGCATCGCTGAAGAAACTACCATTTCATATCGACGTTTATGCGAACGAAGAGCTCCTGCCGCTTCTGAACATCCGCCATGGTGTATCCCTCCATGCTATAGAAGGGATGGAGCTATTTCCCCTCCCGCTTCATTCTCGCGTAGTCCTCGCGCAGGATGGCGTAGAGGTCTACGTCGACATAGCGACCCTTGTTGTACAGGCGGCCGCGCAGGGTGCCCTCCTTGTGCATGCCGCACTTGCGCATGACGGCGCCGGACGCGCCGTTTTCGATCTCGTGCTGCGCCTCCACGCGGTGGATGCCCAGCTCCTCAAAGCTGAAGCGCAGCACCTCGGCGAGCGCCTCGGTCATGTAGCCGTGGTTCCAGCACCGGCGCGCCAGCGAATAGCCGACCTCGCAGGCGTTGTTGTCGCGCTGATACCACATATAACCGATCGTGCCCACCACGCGGCCGGTTTGTTTTTCCTCAATGCCCCAGCTGGCGGGCTCTCCGGCGCGGTACTTGCGCAGCATGTATCGAACGTAGGCGCGCGCCTCGCTGACGGAGGTCTGCGCGTCCCACAGCACATGCTTGGCCACCTGCGGGTCGCGGCTGTATTCGAACAGGTCGGGCGCGTCGCGCATTTCCAGCCTGCGAAGGAGGAGCCGCGGCGTTTCCAGCCGCGGCATATCGTCAAACAGACAGTCGTCGAACATCAGATTTCCACTTCTTTATGCAGTTTCGCGGAGTCGTAAATACCCTGAAGCATGCGCTGCATCGTCACGGCCTGGTCGAGGTCGCTCGCCGGGCGCTTGCCGGTGCGCAGACAGTCGATGAAGTGCGCGATTTCGGCGTCGAAGATGTCCGTCTTGCCGCTCTTGGGCGCGTTGTCGGTGAGATAGCCCATTTCCTCACCGTAGATGGTCAGCGGATCCAGCGTCGCGCCGGCCTTGCTGCCGCAGATCTGGGTGTAGGTGGTGCTGGGCGCGTTCAAAGCCCAGCTGACCTCGAACATCATTGCCGCGCCGTTTTCAAAGTGAATCACGCCGCACGCGCTGTCCTCGGTGTCAAAGGCGGTCACGTCGCTGTCCAGCGCCTTCCAGCGGTTCACGCCGCGGGTTTTGAAATCGCCGATGGCGTAGGAGGTGGAGGCGCTCACGCGCACGGGCTTCGGGCAGCCCATCAGGAACCACGTGCGGTCGATGCAATGCACGCCGATGTCGATGATGGGGCCGCCGCCGGACTTGGAGGTGTCGGTGAACCAGCCGATGGGCGTGCCGCGGCGGCGAATGTAGGCCGTCTTGGCGTAATAGATGTCGCCCAGCTTGCCCGCGTCCACCATCTCGCGCAGAAGCTGCGCCTCGCCCGAATAGCGGGTAGGCACGGCGAGCATGAAGGTGACGCCCGCCTTCTCGACGGCCTCCTTCATCTTCAGCGCGTCCTCAAGGTTGTAGGCCATGGGCTTTTCGCACAGAATGTTCTTGCCCGCGGCGGCCGCCTTGATGGCGCAGTCGGCGTGCGAACGGTTCCACACGCAGATGTCCACATAGTCGCACTCCACGCCGGCGAGCATGTCGTCGATGTTCTGGAACGCCTTCGGGATGCCGAACTTCTTCGCCGCTTCCTGCGCGCGCTCAAGGTTCCAGTCCGCAATCGCGACGACCTCCAGATCGTCCCGCTTCTGATACGCCGGAAGGTGTGCGCTCTGCGCGATGTTGCCTGCGCCAACGATGGCCACGCGAATCTTTTCCATGATAAATCCTCCTTGTGTTCTATAATAAATTACATCAATGGGTTCAGTGCTTCAAACGCGGTCAGCCGGGGCTCGTCCAGCGGAAGGGTTTCGCCGGGAAGGAGCGCGCCGAAGTAGCGGGCGGCGGGGACGGAGACGCCGACGGCTACGGTGGTCGAGGCGTTGCGCAGGGTGGAGGCGTCCGGCAGCAGCTGCACGGGGCGCAGAGCCGACAGGCATTCCTCGTTCAGGGCGATCAGCCGGTCGGAGCGCGACACGCACGCGCCGCCTCGCAGGACGGACGCGCGCAGCAAAAGAAGCCCGTCCTCCGGCATTTCCACGCACAGGCGGCCGACGACGTCGGTCGCGCGGCCGGGAACTGGGAAGCCCGCGGTGATCAGCTCCTGCCCGTCCATCGAGCAGGCGCGCACGTTCACGGTGCAGGGCGGCATTTTCTCGTCCGACAGGTAGAACACCGGCACGCTCACGATGCCGTCTGCCGGGAAGCTCTCCGGCGGCAGCACGAAGGCATGCTCGCTCTTCCACGCGTCCGCCAGCGCGAAATACGCCGGACGCGCCGCGCCATCCAGATCGAACAGCGCGCCCGACAGGCAGGCGGGCGCATCGTCCCTCGCGCCGTCCAGCAGGAAGGGAACGCGCTTCATGCGCGCGTGCTCGGCGGCGTCGCGCAGGGAAATCGCCTGACGATACCGGCTCCGGCGGCAGATTTCTTCAAAATCGCCGTCCGCGGAAAGCAGATTCTCGAGCTCGGGCGCGTCCATTCCACGGCCGCCGTTCTGGGAACGCAGACTTATAAGCTCGGGCGCGCCCATATCGCGGCCGCCGTTCTGGGAACGCAGACTTATTAGCTCGGGCGCGTCCATGTCGCAGCCGGTCAGCCGCCACAGCGCCGGGTCGAGAACGCGGCTCTCGTCTCCGGCCAGCTTGAGCAGCGCCTCGTAGCGCTGGCAGGCGCGCGCCGCGCGCTGGGTAGCCAGCGAATGATAGGGAACGAACGTCAATCCATGCTCCGCCGCCGCCATGCGGGCGCGGGAAGCGTCCGGCGCGCAGAGCGCGTTCGCGCCGATCTCCGCCGCCCGCGAAGCCGAAACCGCGTCCGCGCCCGCGAAGCCGCGGGGCGCCGCGTCGTTCGCGGGCAGACACAGCCGCGCATCGCGCACATCGGAAACCGCGCCGCCTGACAGAATCTCCGCGCGCAGCGAAACCGCAATCGCCGCGCGCTTCGAGGAATTTGTTTCGTTCGCGAACGCCGCCGGGCGGGCGGGCTCGTGAACGGCGTGCTCGAAGAGGTTTTCGCCGGAAGAGAGCGTTTCGTGAACGATCGTCTCCGTGCGCTCGCCGCCGATTTCCAGCGTGTAGCGCAGGTCGTACGCGCCCGCGGCTTCTGCGCGCACAAATGTACGCGCCGTCCACGGCGCGTCGTCGGGAACGTTCAGCGAAAGCGAGGAAATCGCGGCGCTTCCGACCGTGCGCAGCAGGCAGCCGCCGTCAAGGCCGACGCGCGGCCAGAGGGGAGTGGCTGCAGGCACGGCGAACGCGAGCGTCAGCGTGGTTCCATGCTCGCCCGCGGGCAGCGCGATTTCGGCCTCGGTGTCGTCGCCGCGCGCCAGCTCGCGCCCGTCCAGAAGCGCCGTCCATTCGCCGTGCAGCCCGAACAGGCTCAGATACGCCCGCCCGTCCGCCGGGAAGCCGCCCTCGGGCGCAAGGGAATAGCGCCACTCGCGGCGGTAAATCCATTCGTTTTTCAGAAGGTCGGCGGCGCTTTCGCCGTCCGCTAAAATTCCCGCGCCGCGCAGCGCCTGATCGACGCACGCGGGCGCGTCCAGACGAACCGGCGGCAGGATGCCGTCGGTCAGATACCAGCTTCCGTTCAGACGCTTCAGCAAGGCGCTCCCTCCCCCTTACGGGCGTGCGCGGCCAGCAGAAGCGCCGCGATGGTCTTCGCGTCCTCAAAGCCGCCGGTCAGCGCCGTGCGCACGGCCTCGTTAAGCGGCATGCGCACGAGGTCGAGAAATTCGTCGTCGTCAAAGTCGGTCTCGCCGCGGGTCAGCCCCTCGGCCAGATACAGGGAGATGATCTCCGTGCAGAAGCCGGGCGTGGTGGCCAGATCGACCAGATGCGTCCATTTTTTCGCGGTGAAGCCCGTTTCCTCGTGCAGCTCGCGCTTCGCGGCCACAAGATGATCCTCGCCTGCGGAATCCAGCTTGCCCGCGGGCACCTCCGTCAGCACGCGCTGAAGCGGCGTGCGGAACTGCCGCACCAGATATACATAGCCCTCGTCGTCCACCGGCACAACCGCCGACGCGCCCTTGTGAATCGCCACCTCGCGCATCGCCGGCCTGCCGTTGGGCAGCGTAACGTCCCATTTTTCCAGATTGATCACGTGCCCGTTGTAAATCGACGTGCGCGCGTCCAGTCTCTCCTTCAGTTTCTCGTCCTGCATAGACATTCCCGCCTTGCGTAAAAAATCCCTGTGTAACCAATTCGCCCCGCCGCCGCAAATTCCTGCATGGCGGCGGAGCGAAAATCACGCGTCAATACAGCTGAATCACGTTCCAGCTTGCCCTGCCAAGGCGAATTTCGCCGGTGAACGGCGCTTCGGGAAGCTCGACGGGCGCGACGTTGTTCGGCGCGTCCTCGGTGTTCACGGCGTTCACGTCATCGTGATGCAGGGTCGTCTGCTTCATCCGGGTGAAGCTTTTGAAGGCGCGCAGGTCGACGGACAGGCACGCGTCCTCGGTCAGGCCGCGGTTGACAGCGAAGATGGTCACGCCGCCGTTTTCGTCCACCGTCGCGGCCGCGTCCACCATGGGCACGTCGGTATAGTGGCGGGTGTCGCGCTTTTCACACTCGATGCGCGGCATCAGCGATTCGCCGCGCCCCAGCGCGGAGGCCTGCATCATGGGATAGAAGATCGTCTGCGCCCACGCGCCGCCGCCGTTGCGCGTCATGATCGGCGCGATCACGTTCACCAGCTGCGCCATGCAGGCGATTTTCACGCGGTCGGCGTTGCGCAGGAAGGTGATCAGCATCAGACCCACCAGCAGCGCGTCCTCAAAGTTGTATACGTCCTCAAGCAGCGGCAGCGCGCGGCCCCACTTATCCTGCTTGTACAGCTTCTGATCCTGCTCGCGGGAGTGATACCACACGTTCCACTCGTCAAAGCTCAGGTTCACGCGCTTTCTGGCGTGCTTCTTGCCCTTCACCGCGTCGCAGATGCTGACGACGGTTTTTATGAACTCGTCCAGATCCATCGTGGAGGCGAGGAAGTCCTCGGTGTTGCCGTCGGGATTTCCGTAGTAGCGGTGCAGGGACACGTAGTCCACGTGGTCGTAGCATTCGCTCAAAACCCTGTATTCCCAGTCGCCGAACGTGGCCATCTGGGAGGAGGACGAGCCGCACGCCACCAGCTCGATGGACGGATCGACCCACTTCATCAGCTTCGCGGCCTCGCAGGCGGTGCGGGCGTATTCCTCGGCGGTCTTCGCGCCCATCTGCCACGGGCCGTCCATTTCGTTGCCAAGGCAGAACAGCTTCACGCCGAAGGGATCCTTGCGGCCGTTCTTAATGCGCATGTCGCTGTAGAAGCTGCCGGAGGGATGGTTGAGATATTCTACCACATTGCGCGCGTCGTCCGGGCCGCGGGTGCCCAGATTCACGGCGTACATAACCTCGCTGCCGGCCTTCTTCGCCCAGTCGCAGAACTCGTGAATGCCCACCTCGTTCGTCTCGGTGGTCATCCACGCGAGGTCGAGCCGCTTCGGACGGTTCTCGCGCGGCCCCACGGAATCCTCCCAGCGGAAGCCGGACACGAAGTTGCCGCCCGGGTAGCGCACCACGGGCACGTTCAGCCGCTTTACCAGCGAAAGCACATCCCGGCGGAAGCCCTGCTCGTCGGCCTCGGGATGCCCCGGCTCGTAGATGCCGCCGTATACCGCGCGGCCAAGGTGCTCGATGAACGAACCGAACAGGCGCCTGTCCACCTGCCCGACGACGTAGTTTCTGTCCAGAATCAAAGAAGCCTTTTTCATGGCGCGTTCCTCCGCTTGTGTTGATTTTCGCTTCATATATATCATACGCCGCCGGGTTTGTCAATCGCTTTCTTTACAAAACGCGGCTTGCCCCGGCGCGGAAATTATGGTACGATAAAATCCAATTCATTAAGGAAAGGATTTGTTACATTGGTTTCCCGTCTTCGCGCCCTGCTTCAGGGCATTCCCGCGGTGTATCTTCTGGTCTCGTTTCTGTCAAGCGCCTTCCTCGCCTTCGGGCTGTACAACGTGCACGCCGTTTCCGGCGTGACGGAGGGCGGCGTGCTGGGTCTCACGCTGCTGTTTGATCATCATTTCCATATTTCCCCGTCGGTCAGCGGCTTCATTCTGAACGCGCTGTGCTACGCAATGGGCTTTCGCCTGCTGGGGCGCACGTTTCTGGTTTATTCCGCCGTGTCCACGGTCGGCTTCTCGCTGAGCTACCGCGTGTACGAGTGCTTCCCGCCCCTGTGGCCGCAGCTCGCGCAGCATCCGCTGGCGGCCGCGCTGGCGGGCGCGCTGTTCGTCGGCGTGGGCGCGGGTCTGTGCGTGCGGCTGGGCGGCGCGCCCGGCGGCGACGACGCGCTGGCCATGAGCCTTTCGCACCTTACGCGCCAGCCGATTGAGCGCATTTATCTTTTGAGCGACCTGATCGTGCTGCTTCTGTCGCTTACGTATATTCCGCTTCGGCGCATCGTGTGGTCGCTGATCACGGTGATTCTGTCCGGCCAGCTGATCGGCGTAATTCAGCGCCTGCCGCTGCCGGAGAAGGTGTTTGGAAGGAAGGCGGCAAAAAATGCGTAAAAAGCTTCTGGTCTGCGCGCTGGCGCTTGCAATGCTCTTTTCCGCCTGCGCGGAGCGCACGTTTAATCCCTCAAACGCCGTGGACGGCAAGCGGCGCGCGCTGCAATGCTTTCTGGCGTGCGGCTTCTCCGCCGAGTTCGGCGACAGCACCGGCTGCCTTCAGCGCTGGGAGGATCCCATTGTCATCCGCGTATACGGCGAGCCGACGAACGAGGACTTGGAGCAGCTGGATTCCTTCCTGATGGAGCTGTCCTTCCGCGTGCCGACGCTGCCGCCCATTCGCCTGACGGACGACGAGAGCGAAGCCAACGTGAAAATGTTCTTCCTGCCGGACAGCGAGCTTCCGTCGGTCATGCCCGAGTACATTCAGGGCAACCGCGGCTTCGTATACTGCTACAGCCAAAACAGCGTGTTCACCTCGGCGAGCATTGCCATTGAAACGAGCGCCACGTCGCAGATCGAGCGCAGCCACGTCATCCGCGAGGAGCTTGTGAACGGCCTCGGGCTTTTAAACGACCACCTGCTGTATTCCGACAGCGTGATCTATCAGGGCTACAACAACAACATGCCCACCGAAATGGACTGGCTGATGCTGAACATGGCGTATTCGCCGCTTCTGTGGCCGGGCATAGCGCGCGCGCAGGCGGGAGAGATTCTGCTGGCGGAGATTCTCCGCTGAAGCGAAAGGGGGCTTTTACATGCTGACGCTGATTAAAATGGAAGAAAAATACCGCCCGCTGCTGGGCGACATGATGGACGAATGGACGGCGGCGGACGAAAAGATCATCCCCTACGCGATTCGCAAGTGCGATTATCACGACTTCGAGCGCTATCTGGACAGCCTTGAGGTTCATGAGGAAACGGAAAGGCTGGTGCCGGATTCCACGTTCTTCTGTCTGGACACAGACCGTCAAAAGCTCGTCGGCGCGGTGAACATCCGCCACCGGCTGAACGAGGGGCTGCTGGCGACGGGCGGGCATATCGGCGACGGCATTCGCCCCAGCGAGCGCGGCAGGGGCTACGGCACGCGCATGATCGCGCTGGCGCTGGACGAATGCCGGAAAATGGGCCTTGACCGCGTGCTGATGTGCTGCGACGAAAGTAACCCTGCCTCCGCCCGCACAATCGAGAAAAACGGCGGCGTGCTGGAAAACACCCTCGCCGATCCGGACGGAAACCTCGTTCGGCGGTATTGGATTCAGCTATAAAAAACACGGGAACAATTCATCGGCCTTTGCGTTGTTCGCCAAGGCCGATAAATTGTTATATTTGATTGCGATTTTATATTGACATATATGCAACACTGTGATAATATATATGTATCCGTAATGACAGCCGCTCGTTGTTTTGCGCGGCAGACAACGAGGCTTTTTCATTTTCGCATTTTGGCAGATGAGCGTTGAGGAGATGAGAGGAAAGGGTGTCGGAAATATGAGAAGCTTGGCGGAAAAAATCCATATTCTCATGACGGTATATGTCAAGACAATTCTCGGGTATCGCGGCCTTGCGCTCTATGCGCTTCTTTCCGGCGTATGCTGTCTGGCCGTGCTGCTGGGGGTTGCGGTTCTGCTGAGTCCAAACGAGCAATACAAGGCGTTTTCCGAGGATTTATACTGCCAGTGGCGATTTCGTGATGCCCTCGAGTATTCGTTGCTTGACGATCGATTATCGCAGGATATGGATACCGGCGCGGTCGCGTCCTTCGAGGTCGCCGCGAAGGTAATGGTGAATCATCGATGGGTTCTGATATACGGGCTAAGCGACGACCTGCTGCGAGAGAGAGACAAGGTATTATATGACGCCGCGGTATACGACCGGCAGGATCAGTGCTATATAGACCCATGCTTCATCCCCTATCAATACGACACGCGCGTAAATGAGATTGCAATACAGGTCAACGAAAGAAAACTGAATCGCGTCGGCAAGCTGTTTTCCATCCCGTATGACTTCCCATCAAATTTGATCGCCGATATGCCGCATGACCTCCACACAAGCGTTTATTGTGCGCAGAATCCCGAGTTTACGATTTATCCGGATGCAGACATTCAGGATAACAATCAAAAATACACCGATGATGTGATGGGGCGTATTTTTCTTCCGATTGAGGTATTTCGGAAGGAAGGGATACGCATAGGCGCGATATGCCTGATTATGAACGAGCGTTTGACGGATGACGAAAGAGTGCGCATCGAGAAAAGATATGCCGACGTGGGTTTTGAACGCTTTGCGCATCCGGCGTTGTCAAACTGGTCGGCGCTCACCCGCGAGATGATGAAGGCCTCCATCATAGAAGCGTGGGCGGTCGAGCTTTTGCTGTTCGCCTGTATGATCAACCAGCTGATTTTCTGGGAAATGCTGATGCAGAGGCTGCTTCCCATCGTCTGCAGATGTCACACAATTGGCGGAAGCAGGAGACTGCAAAAATTTATACTGGCCATTTTGCTGCTGTCCGCCTGTCTTTTCATCGATTTTTTGACGGTGAGCTTCCTCGCGATTGCCAAGCCCGATTTGGGGTTTATGCGCCTGACCCTTCCCAGCGCGGCGAGCGCATGCACCGTATTCACGCTGGGGCTGACAGCCTATTGCCTGATGAGCGTCGGGCAGAAATCCGCAGAACGGGAGTGATGGGATATGACGATTCATCGAATCATAACAAAGGGCTGCCGATTGCGAATCGTTTTAACAGCGTTGATCTGTCTGATAACCGGCTTTGTCATAAGCGTTACCACCGATTCCTTCCGCATGGCGCGCTATGCGGAAGACCTGCTGAAGGCCGAATCCATGAGGGATACGCTGTGGCTTGAGTTCGCGGCAAAAAAAGGCGTCTCTGTGAATGGATATAACTCGTATTGGATAGAGAATATCAACTCCATAAAAGACATGCCCGGCGTGGACGGCGTCAGCGTTCAGGTAAGCATGCACGCTTCCTCAGGCAATGAACGAATACTGGCCATATCCGGAGGGCTTCTTTCCCGGCTGAACGTTCCGCTGTATCAGGGCGCGTGGACGCAAACGGACGAAGAAGACTATATACCCGCGATTATCAGCTATGATTTGCGGAAAAACTATTCGCCCGGCGAAGCGTGCGGCCTTCGGGCAGAGGGTATAAACGCCGGATATACGCTTGACCTGAATCTGCGCGTCGTTGGCGCCCTTTACGAGTATGGAGGGCTTATGAACCTTGCCGTCGGGCAGTATGTGACAAACCCGAATCTGATGAACAATCTCTATTGGAACAACCTGAAAAGCACCCTTATCATACCGGTTGACGCGCTCCCGTGGGGCGACGGAATCGGCTATGACATAAGCCCGGTCATCGCGGTGCATATGACGGAGGAATACGCGGGCAGCGACGCGCTGCGAACGCGCCTGCAGGAATCGCTTTATGAAAGGGGGTATGGACTCACAAACACGGGAGATGTGCTGGCGAATCGGGCCCTGCGCATAGAAAACGCGAATACCGGACGCAATCAGCTCATGATCTGGGTTTTCCTCGTCCTGATGGCCGTAGGGATTTTGGCCTACAACGCCGTATACGGGTACCGGAAGGGACGGGATTTCCTGCTGCTGCGATTGTTGGGCGTGACGAAAAAACGAATCCTTTTCCATTGGCTGGCAATGATTGCGTATTCCTGCTTTTTCCCCGTCCTGATCGGGCTGATGCTTGGACAATGGGCACTGACCAACGGCGAGACGCTTCTTCCGCACGATTCGCCGGTTCCGCTCCTGTGCGTCCTTGCCATGTGCGCTTTGATTTTGACGATGTATATGTTTATCAGACGGATAATTCGCGGAGACATTGCGCGGAAACTGAAAGGAGACCTGTCATGAGCCGAATTGCGTTGGAAAACGTGAGTATGATTTACAGAGCTCCCCGCACGGAACCGGTGCATGCGTTAACGGACGTGTCCTATTGCTTTGAAGCGGGAAAAAGCTATGCCATTACGGGCGAATCCGGCTCCGGCAAAAGCACGCTGCTGAATATCATCGCGGGAATCCTGCGCCCCACGTCGGGAAGGGCGTCGGTTATGGGTTCCGATTGGGCAGCCATGTCCGACGCGAAGCAGTGCCGGATGCGGTGCGCGCACGTCGGACTCGTCGTGCAGGATTTCGCGTTGATCGAGCAAATCACGGTCTTGGAAAATTGCCTGCTTGCCGCCGTGCTGAATCAGCAAAGCAAAAAAGCGGGGCTGCTGCGCGCGAATGAGCTGCTCGAAGCGCTGGGCTTAACGGCGTTCAGGAAAACGAAGGCCTGCTATTTATCCGGCGGACAAAGACAGCGCGTCGCCATCGCGCGCGCGCTGATGAACAAGCCTGAAATTCTGCTGGCGGACGAGCCTACCGGCGCGCTCGATTCCGCCACGTCGATGCAGGTAGTTCAAACGCTGCTTGCGTCAACGGAGGGAAAGCGAACGCTGATCATGGTAACGCACAATACATCCTACGCAAATCTATGCGACCATCATTTATCTTTAAAGGATGGCGTTTTCGTTCACTGACCCGGGTGACCCTGAAGGGAGGAGCGCACGCAGCGGCGGCCTCCTCCGCTTCTGATCGCCCCTATTCGCATCCTCCGAAAATGAAGCTCGTGCATCATCTGCATCGATTATCTGGGCAATTCCATGCGCTGCTGATTCATATTTAAAGAGTAAAGGCATATTTAAAGATAAATTTGCATATCCATCGCGATACATATTGCATTTTGGAACCGTCCGGCGTATAATGAGGCACAAAACCAGCCGAAGGGAGAACGACGGATATGAGTCGCGTTTTTAATTTTGCCGCGGGGCCGGCGACGATGCCGGAGGAGGCGCTGGAGCGCGCGGCGGCGGAGATGCTTTCCTATAAGGGCACGGGCATGTCTGTGATGGAGATGAGCCACCGCTCCGGCGCGTATCAGGAAATTTTTGACCACACGGTTCAGCTTCTGCGCGAGCTGATGGGCATTCCGGACGAATACGAGGTGCTGCTGCTTCAGGGCGGCGCCACGGGGCAGTTCGCCGCCGTGCCGATGAACCTTTTGAAAACCGGCGCGGACTACGTGGACAGCGGCAACTTTGCCCACGGCGCGTTCGTCGAGGCGCAGAAGTACGGAGACGCGCGCGTGATCGCGTCCTCCCGCGAGGAGGACTACGTCCGCGTGCCGGACGTGGACGCGGCCTCGATTCACCCGGATGCGGATTACGTGTACATCACCACCAACAACACCATTTACGGCACGCGCTTTACGCGCCTGCCCGAATGCGGAGGCGTGCCGCTGGTGGCGGATATGTCGTCCAACATCCTGTCCGAGCCGTATGACGTGCGCAATTTCGGCGTAATCTTTGCCGGCGCGCAGAAGAACATCGGCCCGGCTGGGCTGACGGTCGTCATCGTGCGCAGGGATCTTCTGGGTCATGCCCGCCCCGACACGCCCAAGATTTTCGACTGGGCGAAGCAGGCGCAGGCGGGCAGCATGCTGAACACGCCCGCCACCTACGCCATTTATATGGCCGGCCCGTGCCTTGAGTGGCTGAAAAAGGAGGGCGGCGTGCGCGTGATCTACCTGCGCAATCAGGTAAAGGCGAAGCTGCTCTACGATTTTCTGGATGAAAGCCGCCTGTTCCGCGGCACGGCGGCGCGCGAAAGCCGCTCGCTGATGAACGTCACCTTCCGCACGCCCAGCCCCGAAACCGACGCGGCGTTCGTCAAATTCGCCGCCGCGCAGGGGCTTTTGAACCTGAAGGGACACCGCCTTGTGGGCGGCATGCGCGCCAGCATCTATAACGCCATGCCCGTGGAGGGCGTAACGCGGCTGGTGGAGGTTATGAAGCAGTTTGAAGCGGAGGGCAGCGCATTATGACGAGCATACGATTGCTGAATTCCATCTCCCCGGTATGGCGCGAGGCGCTTTCGCCGGAGGAATATCATTTGAGCGAGGATGCCCCGTCGCCGCAGGCCATTCTCGTGCGCTCGGCCGACATGCACGGCATGGCGCTGCCCGAGACCGTGCTGGCCGTCGGCCGAGCGGGCGTGGGCGTGAACAACATCCCGCTGGACGAGCTGGCGGAAAAGGGCGTGCCCGTGTTCAACACGCCGGGCGCGAACGCCAACGCCGTGAAGGAGCTGGTCATTGCCGCGCTTCTGCTCGCCTCGCGCGACGTCGCGGGCGGCATTGAATGGGCGAAGAGTCTGCGGGATGACGGCTCGTCCGTGGAAAAGCAGGTAGAGAAGGGCAAAAAGGCGTTCGTCGGGCCGGAGCTCGCCGGAAAGACGCTGGGCGTAATCGGTCTGGGCGCGATCGGCCTGATGGTCGCAAACGCCGGCGTGGCGCTGGGCATGAACGTGCTGGGCTATGACCCCTTCATATCGATCGACAACGCGTGGAAGCTGTCCCGCGCCGTCACGCACGCGCTGACCCGCGACGAGGTGCTGGAAAAATCCGATTACGTGACCGTGCACGTGCCGCTGACGGACGAAACGCGCGGCACGATCGACGCGGAAACGCTCGGCCGCATGAAGCCCGGCGCGGCGCTGATCAATTTCGCGCGCGGCGAGCTGGTGGATACCGAGGCTGTTGTTCACGCGCTCGAAACCGGCGCGCTTCGCCGCTACGTGTGCGACTTCCCCACGGAGGCGCTCCTGCGCGCGAAAAACTGCGTGTGCCTGCCGCATCTGGGCGCGAGCACGCCGGAAAGCGAGGAAAACTGCGTGCGCATGGTCGCCCGGCAGCTGGACGCGTACCTGAAAACCGGCGCGCTCACACACTGCGTCAACTTCCCGGACGCCGACCCCGGCCGCCTGACCACCGCGCGGCTCGTCGTTCTTCACCAGAACGTCCCCAGTGTGGTCAGCTCCATCACGGCGCTGATTTCGCACCGCGGCATCAATATTTCCAACATGCTCAACCGCTCCCGCGGCGCGCACGCCGTCACCTTCCTCGACCTCGACGAGTGCCCGCCCGCCGCCACTGCCGCCGAAATCGAAGCCCTCCCCACCATCTACCGCGCCCGCATCCTGACCCCGTAGCCCCGCGCGCCGCAGGCGCCCGCGCCCGACGGTATTCCGTCCCGCACTCCGCGCCGAGCGCTGCCGCGGGAGAATGCGTTTCCTGCGTTCCAACCACCCGCGCAAGCGGCGGCTTCGAGAAAAGATGTTTCTCGACCGCATAAGCGGCGGCTTCGAGAGAAAGCCG
>CAVERI010000067.1:0-14490 GCA_963618055.1 bacterium
ACAAACAGCCAGCAAGGCGCTATACACATAGGGGTGTGCATTGTTTTGATATTAGAAATGGGACGAATCCCCATAGAAAAAACGCCTACAAGCCGTTCCGTGTACTCCTGCAAAACGGACTCGAATAGGCAGCAATTTCCGGTATATTTGCAGGTATAGCAAAAGACTCACCGCATTCGGTGAGTCTTTTTATACCAACTAATGTCGGTATTCATGGTCGAGGTGACAGGATTTGAACCTGCGACCTTTTGGTCCCGAACCAAACGCGCTACCAAACTGCGCTACACCTCGGTCAAACGGCAAGCCAATGAAGGGACTCGAACCCTTGACCTGCGGTTTACGAAACCGCTGCTCTACCGACTGAGCTACATTGGCACGTCCGCTGACAGATATAGATTATAGCACGAGAGGGTGGCGTTTGTCTATATGAAAAGCAACATTTAACAAAAGTATCGCTGTTGTCTTCGGATGGGGCGGCGGTTTGCGATCAAGGATTCAAGGGGGCGCGAATGAGGTGGTTGGCTTTTTGATGCAAATTTTGAAGGATTTGCGTGCTGTTGAGGGTAGAAAAGCCGTTAGCCGAGGCTATATCCGCGGATCGCTGGTCACGGTCTCGGCGTTTTTAATGCGGCAGGTCTTTGCGTTTGGCGCATCGATGGGTATTTTGCCGGTGAGGTATGCGGGGATATGTTCCGTAGAAATTAGCCGAGGCCATGTCCGCGGATCGCTGGTCACGGTCTCGGCGTTTTTAATGCGGCAGGTCTTTGCGTGTGGTGCGTCTCACCGGGGGTTTTGCCGGTGAGACGCGCGGGGGTTAGCTTAGTGGAAGTCGGTCAGGGTGACGGTCACGTCCACGTATTCGCCGGTCATGGTCTCGGCGTCTTCAATGCGGTAGACCTTTACGTTCAGCGTATCGCCGGCCTTTTTACCGGTGAGCTGCGCGGAAAGCTCTCGGGTGGAGGTGATCACGGTGCCGTCTACTTCCACGACGACGTCATCCGCCTTCAGGCCTGCGGTCTCTGCGGGGCTGCCGCTTTCGACCTCGCCGATCAGCGCGCCGACGGGAAGCTGTCCGGCGTATACGGCTTCGTTGTTATAGGCATTGATGGTCGTGACCGTCACGCCCAGTCTCGGCTGGTCGCCGGTGGAGGCGGTGCTGGTGCCGTTGCCTTCGCTGGATTCGGTCGTCTTATGGCCCTCGGTAAGCCCCTCGGTCAGAACCTGCTCGATCAGCGGCTTGGCGCTGTTGATCGGGATGCACATGCCGATACCCTCGATGGTGGCGTTGGAGGAGCTGCTTCCGGAGTATTTCAGCGAAGGAATGCCCATCAGCTGGCCGAGCACGTTGAACATGCCGCCGCCGGAGTTGCCGGAGTTGATGGCCGCGTCGATCTGAATCATGTTGTTGGTCACGCTGGTCTTCAGGCCGTATTTATCGGTGGTGGTGGTCGAGCTGATCTCGCGGTTCAGCGCCGACACGATGCCGACGGTCGCGGTGCCGCGCAGCTCCTGCGCCAGCGGGTTGCCGATGCAGATCGCCCATTCGCCCACCTGAAGCTGATCGCTGTCGCCCAGCGGCACGGCGGGGAGCGTCAGGTCGGGAACATATACGATGGCAATGTCGAGCGACTCATCCTGCCCCACGAGCTCGCAGGACAGCTCGTCGTCGCTGCCCAGCGTGGAGATGGTCAGGCGGCTCGCGTCCTCTACCACGTGGTAGTTGGTAAGTACGTACTTGTCATAAATAACCACGCCAGAGCCGGTGCCTGCCAGCTGCTCAACGCTCTTGCGCTCGCCGCGCGCG
Source organism: bacterium (assembly GCA_963618055.1). GTDB lineage: Bacteria > Bacillota > Clostridia > Christensenellales > Aristaeellaceae > SFHK01. The sequence continues at coordinate 1,805 of CAVERI010000067.1, forward strand.
CCGAAGCTGCGGCTGGTGGCGTAGTTGAACTGCTGATAGTTGTTCAGCCCTACCACGCTTTCCTGTACGGCGGAAATCACGCTGGTGAAGGGCGTGGTAATCTGCGACGAATCCGTGGTCGTGTTCACGACCTTCTTCGCTTCCGCGGGCGTAACGTTCTCCGCGATGGTGAAGGAGAAAATCATTGCCGCAACCAGCACGATGGCAATCAGGGAGAGAGAAATCATGCGTCCGGTTTTTCTTGTCATATTAAAAACCTCCTTTAAGTAAGCTTGCCGCGAGCGCGGGGCTTTCATTCGTCCGGGTTGTTTTTCCCTTTGACGAGCATCATTATAGCCTGTGAAGCTTAAAATCCGCCCCGAAAAAATCTTAGGCTTTCTTAATTGTTTCTGACGGACGAAAAACCACGCTTTCAAAACGCGCCGTTTTCGGGTATAATAGAAGCATGAAGAGCGAGGAGGACGAAGCATGAGCGAACGCACCTATGTGGCCATTGATCTCAAGTCCTTTTTCGCGTCGGTCGAATGCGTGCTGCGCGGGCTGGACCCCATGAACATCCATCTGGTCGTCGCGGACGAAAGCCGCACGGAGAAAACCATCTGTCTGGCCGTTTCTCCGGCGCTGAAGGCGTGGGGCGTGCCGGGCCGCCCGCGGCTGTTTGAGGTGATTCAGCGAGTGAACGCCATCAACGCCCGCCGCTTGTCCGCCGCGCCCGGGCATGCCTTTTCCGGGGAATCCTGCCTGTCCTCCGAGGTGAAGGCCGATCCCTCGCGGAAGCTCTCCTATCTGGTCGCGCCGCCGCAGATGGCGCGCTATGTGGAATACAGCACGCGCATCTACCGCATCTATATCAAATATGTAGACCCGAAGGACATTCACGTGTATTCCATCGACGAGGTGTTCATCGACGCCACCGAATACCTCGCCGCGTCCGGCCTGTCCGCGCGCGATTTCGCCATGCAGCTCATTCTGGACGTGCTGCGCGAAACCGGCATCACGGCCACGGCGGGCGTCGGCCCGAACCTGTATCTCAGCAAAATCGCGCTGGACATCGGCGCGAAGCACATTGCGCCGGACAAAAACGGCGTGCGCATTTCCGAGCTGGACGAAACGCGCTACCGGGAGCTTCTGTGGGATCACCGGCCGCTGACGGACTTCTGGCGCGTGGGCCCCGGCTACGCCCGGCGGTTGGAGGCTCGCGGCCTTTATACGATGGGCGACGTTGCGCGCCAGTCCCTTTTGAACGAGGACGTGCTCTACGACCTGTTCGGCGTGAATGCCGAGCTGCTCATCGACCACGCGTGGGGCTGGGAGCCCTGCACCATTGCCGACATCAAGGCCTACAGGCCGGAAAGCAGCAGTTTCGGCTCCGGGCAGGTGCTTTCCTGCCCGTACACCTTCGATCAAACGCTTCTTGTCGTCAAGGAAATGGCCGACGCGCTGGCGCTGCAGCTGGTGGATAAGCATATGGTGACGGATATGATCGTGCTGGACGTCGGCTTCGACGTTTCAAACGTTCCCGCCGACGATGCGCGCGGTGCGTATGGCGGAGCGCTCAAAAACGACCGCTACGGCCGCCGCGCACCCAAGCCGGCGCACGGCTCCGCGCGGCTGCCGCGGAAAACCTCGTCCTCGCGCCTGATTATCGACGCAGCCGCGAGGCTGTTCGCTTCCATTGCCGACCCGCGCCTGACGGTTCGCCGGCTTTCTATTGCCGCCGCAGACGTGGTGGACGAAGCCGCCGCCGCGCGCCCCGCGGAGGAAGCGGAGCAGCTGGACATGTTTACCGATTACGAGGCGCGCGACCGAAGGCGTGCGGAGGAGGAATGTGCTCTGGCAAGGGAAACGAAGCGGCAGCGCGCCGTGCTGGAAATTAAAAAGAAGTTCGGCAAAAACGCCATTTTGAAGGGCATGGATTTGATGGACGGCGCGACCGCCCGAGAACGCAACGGACAGCTGGGAGGACATAAGGCATGACCGGCAAATACGACGACATCCTCAATCATCCGCGTCCCGTCTCCCGCCGCCACCCGCGGATGACGATGAGTGGGCGCGCGGCGCAGTTTTCCTCCTTCGCGGCGCTAAGCGGCTATGAGGACGCGGTTCGCGAAACGGCGCGCGAGACCGATCGGCGCGTGGAATTGAGCGAGGACGCCAAGGCGCGCCTGAACGAAAAGCTGCGTTTTCTGGCCGACCTGCGCGAGACGCGCCCCTCGGCGGCGTTCACCTGCTTTGTGCCCGACGAGCGCAAGGATGGCGGCGCGTATGTCGTGCGCACCGGCTATATCCGGCGCATCGACGAATTCGCCCGCACCGTGCAGCTGACCGACGGCACATTCTTTTCCATCGACGATCTTTACGAAGTCGACAGCGAATGCCTCCGAGATTCAGACGGCCTGTTTTCCATGCCTTCCGAATAGCGCCGGGCAGCTTCACGCAAGCGGATTCAAGCCAGCGAACGCTTCCGAAACTGCCTGCGCGTCTTGCCGTGCGGGAGGAATCATGGCATACTGGAATCAAACGAACTCAGCCATATTAAAATCGCAAAACGGAGGGATTGTCATGAAACGCATTCTCGCACTGATTCTCGCGCTTTCCCTGCTGTGTGTGCCCGCGCTGGGCGACGAAACGGACAGCATGCTCGAAAAGGCCGAAGCCTTTGTGGAGGCGGGCGATTTCGAGTCCGCCGGCATTTGTCTGGACATTGCGCAGAAGCTCTCGCCGGACGATCCCGCCGTGCTGCGCGGCTTCGCCCGCCTGTATGCCGCCGAAGCCAACTATGAAAGCGCGCTGAAATTCATCGAGGAAGCGCTGGAATTGGCTCCCGCCGACGGCTCGCTGTATCTCGAAAAGGCGCGTCTGCTCTACATCACGGACAATCTGAGTGACGTCGAACAAGTATTGCGCTACGCGGAAATCTGCTCGGCACAGCCGGACGAGGAGCTGCTTCTCGAAGCCGCGCAGGCGCATTTCCGTGCGGGACAATATGAAAAGGTCATCGAACTCTGCGAAAATCAATCAAGCGAGACGCTTCGTCTGCAAGCCGCGCGAGCCTGCGACTGCGCCGGACAGTACGAACGCGCCGTCAAGCTCTTTGAGACGCTGCCCGACGCAGTCTGGCAGGATGGCTACGCGTCCGCTTACACCCGCGCGCTCCTGCGCTCCGGAAACCCTGAACGCGCGCAGTCGCTCGGGCTGACCTCCATACAGGAAAAAGACGAGACCCTTGCCGCCGTCATCGCGGATGGAAAATCTCTTCGTCTGGTTCCCGCGCAGGAAATACTCATGGATTCTCTGAGCACGCTCCCTGTGTTCTGTTCCAATACCTTCACGGAGGAAAACCGCGAAGCCGCGGAAGAGGAAGGCGTCACTTTTGAACCGACGGACGATCATGTCCTCGTCCGCCTTTCGCATACGTTAGCCGACCTTGGCGCATCCTCTGATGACATCCGGCTTTATTCCGTTTCTCCCTCCGGAAACGCGTTTCTAATCGGTTTCGGCAACGTTGCAGCTATCGTGCGCAATCAGGAAATCACGGTGCTCACCATAAACCGCAGCCGCGGCGCGCAGAACGAGTACGCCGACCTGACTTATCGGTACATCGAAAATTGCTCTGTCTTCCCCACCGAGCCGGACTCCTTCTGCTGGTCGCCGGACGAGCGATACATTACCATGACTTTCCCGCGAAAAACGCTTATAAGCGCACAATTTATGGATCTGCTGCTCGCTGACACGCGTACCGGCGACATCTTCCTTGCGGAAGCCACGCCGAAAAAGATAAGGATCGACGGCGCGTTGACGGCCACAACCGCCTGTTTCGACGAGACCAGTGAATACGTATATTATCTCGTTTACGGAAACTTTGCTGACGACAGGCGCAGTGGACTTAAGCGCTATTGTCTTAAAACCGGAGAAACTGAATTGCTCTGTGCAGTTGATGATGCTCTCTTCTATTATCCACAACTGAGCATAGACAAAAGCGGCGTCGTGCGCGCCATCACGGACGATACCCAATATAATCATCATCTCGGCGTGATTACGTTTACAAATGTCGACGGCGAGTGGAAAAGCGAAGTCCGCAGCTTCCCGAACCCCAAGGCATTGCAGACCCCGTACCGTTATTACCGCAGCGAGAACAGCGGTTATGAGCTGTTTTTCTCAAGAGGAAAGGGCAGCGTTGCTTATCTGACGTTCTACAACGAAATCTTCGGCACGGGCAGCGATGCGAACGCCATTCGGCTTCCCGTCGACGGCTCCGGCCAGGCGGAAACCATGGAAATCAGCGAATACCTCTCGGCTGTCGCACAGATAACCATTGAGCAGCCGTCCATCCAGCAGGTCACGCTCTCCCCGGACGGCTATTCCGCGCTGATTCTCGCCGCGTACAAGGGTGCCGTCGTCTGCTGCATCCTCGATCTGGACACCCTCGTCTGCCGCCGCGTCGAGTTCCCGGAGGACGCGCAGCCCGACCGCGTTTCCGTCGCCCAGTCCTTCACCACCCTTAACTGGCTGGAGGATGGCACCATCCTGATTCCGTGGGGAAACACCGGAAGTCTTCTCTTCAAGCTCTCCATCGAATAACGGCTTCTCCGCCGCAAGGCGCAGCGCAAGCCTCCGGGATTCAAACGGACTGTTTTTTACGTCTGCCGAGCAGCACTGGGCAGATTTTCGCGAGCGGCTTTTCCGCCGCGAGGCACAGCGCAAGCGTGACCGCCGTAACCGCGAGCGCCAGCGGAACCGAGCCGGCCAGCAGCCGCGGGCCGATGCCCGGGCACAGGTAGCGAAAGACGAGCAGCGGGAATTTGTGCAAAAGCAGAATCACAAACGTGTGCCCGCCGACATAGGAAATCAGGCGCAGGCGCGCAGGCGCCTTCACCATGCCCAGCAGCGCCACGCCCGCGGACAGCATAAGCGCGCACGCGTACAAGAGCGCAAGGCTCGTATATCGATCAAACATATACAGGCCGGACACGCCGAAGCCCATCTGCACCGCCGTGCCCGCGGCAATCAGCAGGCCGCCCGCGACGACCTTTCGCGCATCCGGCATGGCCTCGATTTTCTCCGAGACCGAACGAAACGCGTGCCCAAAAAGCGCGAACGGCAGCATGTGCAGCGCCGTCTCAAAGCCGAGCGGCCACCGGTCGAGGATTCGAAGATGCTCGTTCACAAGCCCGGCCGTCACGCTGAGCGCCGTCAGCGCCGCGTACGGAAGCGCTCTTCCCTTCGAAAGATGCACCGCGCCATACAGCATCAAAAGCACGCAGAACACGCACGGCAGAAACCACAAGGGCGCGTTCGCCTTGAGCATGCCGCTTTTTCCGTTTGCGTACAGAATGCCCCACGCGTACCGATACCACGGCTGCGTGAAGCGAATGCCGAGGGGCAGCTCCATCACAAAGCTGGCGGCGTACAGCGCCAGAATCGACAGAAACGACATCAGCAGATAGGGAACAAGCAGCTGGCGCAGCTTGCGAAGCGCAAACGCGCCAAAGCGCTCCTTCGTCCGCCGAAACGCACAGCCGGAGGCGAAGAAGAACATGGGCACGTGAAAGGCGTATAGATACGAGCACAGCGCCCCCTCGCCCAGCGCGTGCCCCAGCACGATGGCGACGATGCCAACGAACTTCAAAAGGTCAATCCAATACAGCCTGCGTCCGCTCACCTCGCCGCCTCCCTTCCCCGCTATCTTACCACAAACTCTCCCCACTTTCAAGCAATGCCGCTGCAGATCGCATAATTGAGCAAATTATTGACGGCGGCGAAAAACAGCGGTATAATCAAAGAGAATCGAATAGGCTTTTCAGTGCCGCGCGGCGATTGGACGCTGGCGCGGGTAAAAGGGAATCGGGTGAGAAACCCGGACGATCCGGTCACTGTGAGCGGGGAGTGCGGTCGAAGGACGCCATTGTGCGCAGGCATGAGAAGGCTCGACATAGGCGAGGATCCGCGAGTCAGGAAACCTGCTGAAAACGCCGGCGCACAGCTTCCGAAGAAAGCGGGTTGCCCGAAATGACGGTTTTGCGGAATATGCAAAAGCGTTATTGGTGTTTGTCAAAAACGGGCGGGGGTTTGCTTCGGCGGCGGAAAATCAATCGGGTGAAATGGAGAGAGCCGTATGAAGGAAACGTCACGCGAGGGTCATTATAAGTTCTTCAGCAATACCGAATGCGAGTATTTTCCCTGTCACGCGACGAATGACCGGGAAAATTTCAACTGTCTGTTCTGCTATTGTCCGCTGTACGCGCTTGGAAGAAGGTGCGGCGGGAACTTTCGGTATACCGAAAAGGGCTGCAAGGATTGCACCGCCTGCATGATTCCGCACAAAAGGGAGAATTACGAGTATATTCTTTCGCGCTACAGCGAAATCGCAGAGCTGATTCATGAAAACGACAGCAGGGAATAGGGGAGCTTCCGCCCCAAAGCCGAGCGGTCTTTGCAAAGACTGGCAAATGAAAAAAACGCGCCCGCTTCCTTCGAGGGGGCGCGTTTCATCAGGTTGCCTGCTGCAGCTTGGCAAGGCTTTCGGCCGACAGGCAGCTCATCAGGGAAAAAGCGGCGGCCGTGCCCTCCTCCGGCGCGAGGCCGAAGCGGCGGGCAAACAGCACCGCAATGTCGTCTCGCTGCCTTTCCAGCGTCTGCGCCGTGCGCAGGCCGTCGTCTGTCAGGTGAATATCGCCGTAGGGGGCTTTCTGAATCAGACCCTTGCGCTGAAGAATCTCCAGCGAACGGTGAATCGTCGGGCGCTTGACGCCCAGCAGATGCGCGACATCCTTGGATGCGACGACTTCAAAGCTCTCCGACAGGGCGTATACAGCCAACAGGCATCGAATCAGGGATGAGGACATCTTAAAGCCTCCTTTTCCTTGGGAGGGGGAGCCTGCGCTCCCCCGGCCACATTAGTGACAGCCCTTGCAATGCGCGCAATCGCCGCCGCAGATATGCTTTCCATTCTTCTTGGACTTGCGCATGCCGCAGACGATCGCGGCAACGATAACGACCAATACAGCGCCGACGATTACAGTGCCCATTTTCAGCCTCTCACTTTCTGCTTATTTTCGTAGGGGTTCTTGCGAACGACGAGGTAGACGAGCGCGGCCAGCAGCGCCAGCGCGATCACGGTCGCGACGCCGAACGTGCCTTCAAACATGAGACCCAGCTGATAGACGAGCAGGGAGATCAGGTAGGCGAAGCCGCACTGATAGCCGATGGCAAACCATGTCCACTTGGCGTTGTTCATCTCGCGCTTGATGGCGCCGATTGCCGCGAAGCAGGGCGCGCAGAGCAGGTTGAACGTCAGGAAGGAGAAGCCAGCCAGCGCGGTGAAGTGCGAAGCGATGTGCGCATACACGGTGCCTTCGCCCGCGGCGTAGAGGATGCCCATCGTGCCGACGATGTTTTCCTTGGCCACAAGTCCGGTGATGGAGGCGACGGCCGCCTGCCACGTGCCCCAGCCAAGGGGCTTGAAGATCCACGCGATGGCGTTGCCGACATAGGCCAGCAGCGAGTAGTCGATTTCCTCTTCGCTCAGCATGCGGAACGATCCGTCCACAACGCCGAAGTACGTGGTGAACCACACGAGGATGGTGGACAGCAGGATGATCGTGCCGGCCTTCTTAATGAAGCTCCAGCCGCGCTCCCACATGCTGCGCAGCACGTTGCCGACGGTCGGCCAGTGATAGGCGGGCAGCTCCATGACGAACGGAGCGGGATCGCCGGAGAAGGCCTTGGACTTCTTCAGCATGATGCCGCTTACGATGATGGCGGCCATACCGATGAAGTACGCGGACGTGGAAACCCAAGCGGAGTTGCCAAACAGCGCGCCGGCGATCATGGCAATGAAGGGAACCTTCGCGCCGCAGGGGATAAACGTGGTGGTCATGATCGTCATGCGGCGGTCGCGTTCGTTTTCGATGGTACGGCTCGCCATGATGCCGGGCACGCCGCAGCCGGTGCCGATCAGAATCGGGATGAAGCTCTTACCGGACAGACCGAACTTTCTGAACACACGATCCAGAACGAAGGCGATACGCGCCATGTAGCCGCAGGCTTCGAGGAAGGCGAGCAGAAGGAACAGAACCAGCATCTGGGGCACGAAGCCGAGCACCGCGCCGACGCCGGCCACGATACCGTCAAGGATCAGGCCGGACAGCCAGTCCGCGCAGTTGAGCGCCTCAAGGCCGCTCTCTACCAGCGCCGGGATGCCGGGAACCCACACGCCGTAGTCGGCGGGGTCGGGCTCTTCAAAGCCGTTCTCTTCCAGATAGGCGACGGCGTCGAGGTAGGTCATCTGAACCGTGCCGTCACTGTCGATTTCCTCTTTCGGGATTTCCTTGTAGTAAACGTTCATGTCGGAAACGGCCAGCGTTTCTTCGTCTTCGACCTCGACAGTCTTGACGGGGTTCTCGCCGTCTTCCTCGGTGGGGGCGTACTCTTTCAGAGCAGCCAGTTTCGCTTCGTCTTCGGATTCCTCATCCAGCTCCACGAACGCGCCGATCGCTTCGGTGGCGTTGGTGTAGTTCTCGGAAACCTCTTCATACTGCTTGGAGCCGATGCCGAACAGATGCCAGCCGTCTCCGAACAGGCCGTCGTTCGCCCAGTCGGTCGCGGCGCTTCCGACGGTGACCATGGAGATGTAATATACAAGGAACATGACCAGCGCGAAGATCGGCAGACCCAGCCAGCGGTTGGTGACCACGCGGTCGATCTTATCGGACACGGAAAGCTTGCCGGCGTTCTTCTTCTTGTAGCAGGCCTTGATCACCTGAGCGATGTAAACGTAGCGCTCGTTGGTGATGATGGACTCCGCGTCGTCCTCCAGCTCGCTCTCGGCGGCCTTGATGTCCACCTCGATGTGGCTCATCACGTCGGAGGGGATGCTCAGCTGCTCAAGCACTTTGCTGTCGCGCTCGAAGATCTTGATGGCGAACCAGCGCTGCTGCTCCTCGGGCATGCTGTGCAGGGCGGCCTCCTCAATGTGCGCGATGGCGTGCTCCACAGGGCCGGAGAAGGCGTGCATCGGAACGGTCTTGGCGCTGCCCTTCGCGGCTTCGATGGCCGCCTCCGCCGCCTCCATAATGCCGTCGTTCTTCAGAGCGGAAATCTCGACGACCTTGCAGCCCAGCTGGCGGGAAAGCTCCGCGCAGTTGATCTTGTCGCCGCTCTTGCGCACGACGTCCATCATGTTCACGGCAATGACCACCGGGATGCCCAGCTCGGTCAGCTGCGTGGTGAGGTACAGGTTGCGCTCAAGGTTCGTGCCGTCGATGATGTTCAGAATGGCGTCCGGACGCTCGGTCACTAAGTAGTTACGGGAAACGACTTCCTCCAGCGTGTACGGAGACAGGCTGTAAATGCCGGGAAGATCCATGATGACGACGTCGTCATGCTTTTTGAGCTTGCCTTCCTTCTTCTCGACCGTGACGCCCGGCCAGTTGCCTACGAACTGGTTGGAGCCGGTCAGCGCGTTGAACAGCGTCGTTTTGCCGCAGTTCGGGTTGCCTGCCAGCGCAATTTTGATGGCCATGATTGATTTCCTCCTCTTTTGCAATCACACGCAATATGGCGAATAAAAAGGATTACCGAACCTCGATCAGCTCGGCGTCCGCGCGGCGCACGCTCAGCTCATAGCCGCGTACCGTCAGCTCCATCGGGTCGCCCAGCGGCGCTACCTTACGAACGTACACCTCGGTGCCCTTCGTAAGCCCCATGTCCATGATTCGGCGCTTGAGCGCGCCTTCGCCGTGCAGCTTCTCGATGACTACGGTTTCGCCCACCTTGACATCCTTCAGGGTTTTCATATTCCCTCTCCTCTCTATCACACCATGATCCTCATGGCCATGGTCTTATCCAGCGCGACGCGGCTTTCCTTGACGTTTAAAATCAGGTTTCCGCCCAGCTCGCTTACCACCGTTACCTCCGCACCGACGACGAACCCCATCTCCGCCAGATGCTGACGTACCTCATCCCGCCCGGAGATTTTCTTGATGATGTTCACATCTCCGACGCTTGCCATTCCCAACGGCATCATTCTCTCCTCGCTCTCCCTCCAATTAGACCAGTCTAACTCACGGGGCTTTGAAAGGTCAGAGGGTTAAGCTCCTCTAACCGGCGAATAGTTTAGCATCTCTAACCATTGCTGTCAACCCCTGTTTTTCGGATTTTACGGTTAATTCTTAGAGAATCCGAGGCCTGACCCGGCAGGGACGCTTCTTTGGTTAAAGACCTTTAACTAATGATGGAAGTATACCGCGCCGTACCGGGTTTGTCAACGTTTTTTCACCGCTGTTCCCTTGATTTTTGATGGAAAATCTGTTAATATACAAAATGAAGGAAGGTGTCGCACGATGCGTATTCTCGAATCCTCGGAGGATTATTTAGAGGCGATGCTCATGATGAAGGAGCGATACGGCTATATTCGGTCGATCGACATTGCCAATGAGCTGAATGTCACCAAGCCCAGCGTGAGCTATGCCACAAAACGCCTGCGCCAGAACGGATATATCACCATGGACGATGAGGGTCTGATTACGCTGACGGACGCGGGCATGGCGATTGCGTCGAGAATCTATGAGCGGCACAAAATGCTGACTTCGTTTTTTATCCATTTGGGCGTGGATGAGGAAACCGCGCGCGAGGACGCATGCAAGGTAGAGCACGACCTGAGCGAGACTACCTACGAAGCCATCAAGGCGCACGCGATTCGGGGAATGACGAAATAAGCCCGATGGGTATCCTGTAATGAGACGAGCCGGCTTCCCAAAAATGGAGGCCGGTTCGCTTTTTTAACACGAAAAGGTCACATGGTTTGAGCATTTGCCGGAAAACGTCTATTTGTTTTTTAAAGGAAATCTGCTATACTATTTATACGCAGGTTCCATCGACACAAAAAGAGAGGTGCCGGGTATGATTCAATCCGATAAGCCAAGCAAAAAACCGCTCATTTACTATTACGTCATTGCCATGATCGTGCTGATGATCTTAAACGCGGTGCTCTTCCCGTCGCTTTTGTCCCGCCGCGTGCAGGAGGTCGGCTACAGCGATTTCCTGAAGATGGTGGACGAAGGCAAGGTGAAAGAGGTCTCTCTGGAGGAGGACGCGGAGCAGATCGTCTTCATCGCCGTCAACGATGAAAACAAGGAAATCATCTACAAGACCGGCGCGTTCCCGGACACGGGTCTTCGGGAGCGGCTGGAAAACGCGAACGTGAAGTTTGAGTCCGTCATTCCCACGCAGGATTCCCCGCTGCTCAACTTCATCATCAGCTGGATTCTGCCGATCGCGCTGTTCAGCCTCGTTGGTCAGCTGCTTATGAAGCGCATTCAGAAAAGCGGCATGATGCCCGGCGCGAACGCCATGAGCATCGGAAAATCGGGCGCGAAGATCGTCGCCGAAAATGAAACCGGCGTGACGTTCGCAAACGTCGCAGGGCAGGAGGAGGCCAAGGAGGCGCTGGTGGAAATCGTCGATTTCCTGCACGAGCCGAAGAAGTACGCCGACATCGGCGCAAAGCTGCCCACCGGCGCGCTGCTCGTGGGCCCTCCGGGCACGGGCAAAACGCTGCTGGCCAAGGCTGTCGCGGGCGAAGCGAAGGTGCCGTTTTTCTCTATTTCGGGCTCCGAATTTGTGGAAATGTTCGTGGGCATGGGCGCGGCGAAGGTGCGCGACCTGTTCCGACAGGCCAATGAAAAGGCGCCCTGCATCGTGTTCATCGACGAAATCGATACCATCGGCAAAAAGCGCGATTCCGGCGGCTACGGCGGAAACGACGAGCGCGAGCAGACGCTCAACCAGCTGCTCACCGAGATGGACGGCTTCGACGGCAAAAAGGGCGTGGTTATCCTTGCCGCCACCAACCGTCCCGAGTCGCTCGACCCGGCGCTTCTGCGTCCCGGCCGGTTTGACCGCCGCATTCCCGTGCAGCTGCCCGATTTGAACGGCCGTATCGCCATTTTGAAGGTGCACGCGAAGAATGTGCAGCTGGATTCGAACGTGGACTTCTCCGCGATCGCGCGCGCCACGTCCGGCGCGTCCGGCGCGGAGCTGGCCAACATGATCAACGAAGCCGCGCTGCGCGCCGTGCGCATGGGGCGCTCCACCGTTACGCAGGAGGATCTGGAGGAAAGCGTCGAAACCGTCATTGCCGGTTATCAGCGCAAGAACGCCGTCATGAGCCCGGAGGAGCGCCGCATCGTGTCCTACCACGAAATCGGCCACGCGCTCGTCGCCGCGAAGCAGACAAACTCCGCGCCCGTCGCCAAGATCACCATCATCCCGCGCACGTCCGGCGCGCTGGGCTACACGATGCAGGTGGACGAGGGCGAGCACTTCCTGATGAATCAGGAGGAAATGGAAAACAAAATTGCCACGCTCACCGGCGGACAGGCCGCCGAAAAGCTGGTCTTCGGCCGCATCACCACCGGCGCGTCCAACGACATTGAGCAGGCGACGAAGCTCGCCCGCGGCATGGTCGCCCGCTACGGCATGAGCGAGGAGTTCGGCATGGTGGCGCTGGAAACCACGAACAACATGTACCTCGGGCAGGATACCTCTCTGGCCTGCGCGCAGGCCACGGCCGAGCGCATCGACCGTCAGGTCATCGCCCTCGTGAAGAAGGGCCGCGACAAGGCCGACGCCATCCTGAAGGAAAACGAGCCGAAGCTGCACGAGCTGGCCGCCTACCTGCTGGA
>CAVERI010000068.1:0-14425 GCA_963618055.1 bacterium
CTGCGACGCAGCTGCTTTCCGTTGTGCCTTTAATCGGCATTCCGTAGGCTTCCATAACGGCGCGGTCGTTCTGCTGGTGGGCGTTGCGCAGTTCGGGCGGCATGGTCACTTCGTCATAGAGCTCGGCAAGCGAACAATCGGGGTACAACGCACGCGCATCCAAGATCGCCTGCGCGGTCTGTTCGATCTTCTTTCGCTGCGTGTCCGTTGGCGTACACCAAGGAAAATTGTTGTAGACAATATCATTTGAGTAGCGGTAATCACTCTTTATGCGTCCACATACGGCACGCACCCATGCCATGTGTACATTTGCAATCAAAATTCCGAAATGATGCAATGCTGCATTTGGAATCATGCTATTTGCATCACCACAGATGTCACGTGGCTTCATAAACCCAAATGGGATATATCTTCTATTTTCTGATGAATGCCTTGGTATCAGGATATAATCCGTATCCGGCTGACGTTTTTCCATGAAACGTGTTGGATAGTTTGCGTATTTTTGCGTTGCTGCTTTAGAACTTGCAAGCCTAAACTCTCGCGTTTTTTGCACACGATCTTTTACCATCGGCAAAGAATTTAATTCACTTGGTCGAATACCATCCAACCATAAGCACCACCTCGGAATGTGATGAATGTATTCCTTTGCACCGAAAAATGGACGGATATATTTTTCTGCTTGTGGCTCTTGCTGGATAAGCATTAAATATTCGTCATTGTTCAGCAGTAAATTACCACCGTCAACAGGACTACTCCCTTTCAACATTTCAGGAACATTTGCAAGGGGAATGCTTCTGCTTTCAACAAACACATTTGGCGCATCTACCAGATAGGCATTGATATTCGCAACCCGTAATGCATTATCACTACTGAACAATAGCTTTTCTTTCCTGTCTTCTGCCACACTGAATCCGACAATCACACAATGTACATGCGCCTTCAAGCTGGCTTCGCTGTCCCAACGGAAGGTTCTGTGTGCAAAATCAATGTGAATACCGAATCTATCATATAGCGGCTTCCATACACCTGCAACCTGTTCGCCCTGCGTAATGGAATTGGTGGATACAAATGCCGCGCGAATGTTCGTTCCCTGCATCATCTGCGCCGCCTTGAAATACCATCCAGCAACATAGTCGATCTTGCCGGCTGTCTTGTAGGGTTTGCCCTTTTCATCAACATAGACAGAGAAAATATCTTCCTTTTGTGCTTTGCTTTGCAGAGAATATCCGACAAACGGCGGATTTCCCATGATAAAGGACAGGCTATTCGCCGGAACAACGTCATTCCAGTCCATGTGCAGGGCGTTGCCTTCGACGATATTGACATAAGATTTCAGCGGCAGAAAATCAAGCTGCATATGCACAATATCTTCTGTCTGCTTCATCATTTGGCTTTCGGCAATCCACAGCGCCGTTTTGGCAACGGTCGCGGCAAAGTCGTTGATTTCAATGCCGTAAAACTGCTGTATGGAAACTTTAATCGGGTTCGTAATGTCAACGCCCATCGAAACCTGCCCGTGCAGTTTCTCGGCAATCGTCTCATTTTCCAGCCTGCGCAGGCACAGATACGTCTCCGTCAGAAAATTTCCGCTGCCGGCCGCCGGATCCAAGAAGCGCAATCCGGCGAGCTTCTCCTGAAACTCCGTCAATTTGCGCGCACGCGTGCGTTCAACGGGAATCACCTTGATTTTCTCAAATTCGGCGTTCAGGTCGTTCAGGAACAGCGGGTCAATTACCTTGTGAATATTCTCAATAGACGTATAGTGCATGCCGCCCTTGCGCCGCGTTTCGGGATTCAAAGTGCTCTCGAAGACTGCGCCGAATATGGTCGGGCTAATCATGCTCCAGTCAAAATCTTCACTTGCGCGGGACAGCAGCAGGTTATAGATTTCGTCATTCAATGCCGGAATTTCGATATCTTCGTCCGAAAACAAGCCGCCGTTCACATACGGAAATGCGGCAAGGTCGGGGTCATCGTCGGCAAGATAGGGGTCACGGTCTTCCGGCTTTGTGTCCAGTGTGCGGAACAATTCAATCAACGCTTTTCGGGCGGTTTTCACGCCCTTGCTGCGCAAATAATCATGGAACATATTGTGACGCCCGAATATGCCCGCGTCTTCGGCGTACAGGCAGAAAACAAGGCGCACGCACAGCATATTCAGGCTCTTCAGTGTCCGGTCTGCTTTCGGGTCTTTGTACTGTTTAAGCAATGCGTCATATAAGCAACCGACGAGTTCGCCTGCCTGTATGGATATTTCCATTTCCTTTTTTATATTCGTGTCGCCCGTGTCCACGAGGAAATTCAGCCGATAGTATTCTTCCGGCAGATTTTCAAGCAGAATTTCTTCCGGTTCGCCGGTCGGACGTTCCATGTCATAGACAAGGAATGTGCTGAAATTGCAGGTAACAATCCAGCGCGGACGCAGGGAATACGGCAGTTCGGCGGCATAACGTTTTGCCTGCTGAAATGGGTTCAGCAGTGTGCCGTCTGATTGCTTAATCGGTTTGCGCAGGTCTTTGTCAAGGCTCTTTTGCTCAATCAGAACGTGTGTTGCCGCAATGCTGCCGTCAATGAAACTGGTATGGTCAAGATGCACTTGATCTTCAAAGATGATATATTCCTGCGGTTTTTCAATGCCATAGACATCGCGCAACAGATTCAGCCAGAAGGTTTGGCTTTCACCCTTTTCATAGCCTTTTCCCTTCCAGAACGATGCAAATTCTTTTGCCGCCTGCCGCCGTTGAACGTCCGTCATTGCGCTATACCTCGATTCTTCATGGTCGCTGTTTGCATTCATTTTAACACGGATAAGGTTGCTTCGCAACCTTAAACCGAAAATTGTCGCGCCCTTCATAGGCGTCTATGCGGCGGCTTACGTCCTCCCGCGCGGGCGTTTTCCTATGAACGCGCAAAAAAAACCGGCTTCTTTCGAAACCGGCGTTTTCCGGAGAAGGAGGGATTCGAACCCTCGAGACGCTTTTGACGCCTACACGATTTCCAGTCGTGCGCCCTCGACCAAGCTAGGCGACTTCTCCACAATGGTCGAAACAATGAATATGAAGTTTGGGGAACAGCCATTCATTTACTCAACGCGCATCAGTATAACACAACCGGGCGGGGTTCGCAAGGGCATACGCGAAATTTAACCTCGCGTCCGGATTTTCAGGCCGCGCAGGTCTGCGGAAAATCGGAGGGGGGCGGGAAGTTTCCATGTCCGTTTTGGATATTTACACTTGCCAAAAGCGGGGATTCATGGTATGATTATTGTGCAACAATATGGTTTCGAGGTGCATGGAAATGAAAAAGTATGATCTCATTACGGCAACCAGCATGGGCGTTCGCATTACGCCCGCGGATCGTCAGCCCGTCGGAATCGGAAACCATTACACGATGCAGGCCACCAGCGCGGAGAGCAACGTGCTCAACGTTTCCGCGTCGCTGGGTCTCAGAACCCGCGTGCTGACCGCGTTTGTCGCCGGAAGCCCGATTGCTTCCTTTATCAAGGGCGAGCTTCGCCGCCGCAACATCGGCTACGAAGGCCCCGAGGTTGAGCAGGGCGGCCCGTGGGGCTACCGTCACCAGTTCAACATTGCGGACACCGGCTTTGGTATGCGCGGCCCGCGCGTGCACAACGACCGCGCCGGTGAGGTCGGCCGCACGCTGAAGGCCGAGGACTTTGATCTCGAGCGCATTTTTGTCACCGACGGCGTGCGCATGATGCACATTTCCGGCCTGTTCGCGGCGCTGTCGCCCGAGACCGGCAAGCTCTGCCTTGAGCTGAGCAAGTACGCGCACGACAACGGCACCAAGATCAGCTTCGACCTGAACTATCGCGCCTCCTTCTGGAAGGGCCGCGAGGAGGAGCTGCGTCACATCTTCTCTGAAATCGCCTCCCGCGCCGACATTCTGATCGGCAACGAGGAGGACTTCCAGCTGGCGCTGGGCATCGAAGGCCCCGAGGCCGGCGGCAAGGATCTCGCCAGCAAGATCGATTCCTTCAAGGAAATGATTCGCCGCGTGAAGGAGGCCTATCCGAACGCCAACTATTTCGCCACCACGCTGCGTCAGGTCATCAACGTGAACGCCCACATCTGGGGCGCGATTCTGTACGCCGACGGCAGCTGGTACGTGGAGGAGCCGCGCGAGATTCCGGTGCTCGACCGCATCGGCGGCGGCGACGGCTTTGTGGGCGGCATGCTGTACGCCTGCCTGAAGGGCTGGGAGCCCTCCGAGTGGGTCAAGTTCGGCTGGGCGACCGGCGCGATGGCCGTCACCATGCTGGAGGACTACGCCACCCCCGCGGACGAGGAGCAGGTCTGGTCCGTGTGGAAGGGCAACGCCCGCGTGAAGCGATAACGCACAAACCTACACAGATAAAAGGAGATTGGAATTATGGCCAAGCTTGCGGATATCGGTCTGATCGGTCTCGCCGTCATGGGCGAAAACCTGGTTATGAACATGGAATCCAAGGGATTCACCGTCGCCGTCTTCAACCGCACCACCTCCAAGGTGACCAACTTTGTGGAGGGGCGCGCGAAGGGCAAGAACATCATCGGCTGCTACTCCATTGAGGAGCTGGCGCAGAACCTCGCCAAGCCGCGCAAGGTCATGATGATGGTCAAGGCCGGCGAAGCCGTTGACAACATGATTGAGCAGCTTCTGAAGGTTCTCGAGCCCGGCGACATCATCATCGACGGCGGCAACAGCCACTTCCCGGACACCGCCCGCCGCACCGCGTATGTGGAGAGCAAGGGTCTGTACTACATCGGCACCGGCGTTTCCGGCGGCGAAGAGGGCGCGCTGAAGGGCCCGAGCATGATGCCCGGCGGCTCTCCCGAGGCGTGGCCGTATGTCAAGCCCATCTTCCAGTCCATCTGCGCGCATGTGAACGGCGAGCCCTGCTGCGACTGGGTCGGCGAAAACGGCGCGGGTCATTTTGTGAAGATGGTTCACAACGGCATCGAGTACGGCGATATGCAGCTGATCTGCGAGGCCTACCAGCTGATGCGCGACTACCTCGGCATGTCCGCGGACGAAATGCACGAAGTGTTTAAGAAGTGGAACGAGGGCGTGCTCGACAGCTATCTGATCGAGATCACCACCGACATTCTCGCCAAGAAGGATACCGACGGCCAGCCGCTGGTTGACAAGATTCTGGACACCGCCGGCCAGAAGGGCACCGGCAAGTGGACGGCCATCGCCGCGCTGGACGAGGGCATGCCGCTGACGCTGATCGGCGAGGCCGTGTTCGCCCGCTGCCTGAGCGCCATCAAGGAAGCCCGCGTGGAGGCCTCCAAGGTTCTCACCGGCCCCGACAAGAAGTTCACCGGCGACAAGGAAGCGTTCATCGAGAACATCCGCAAGGCGCTGTACGCCGCCAAGATCATCTCCTACGCGCAGGGCTACGCCCTCATGCGCGCCGCGGCGAAGACCTACGGCTGGAACCTCAACTACGGCGGCATCGCGCTGATGTGGCGCGGCGGCTGCATCATCCGCAGCGTGTTCCTCGGCAAAATTAAGGAAGCGTTCGAGAAGAACCCGGCGCTGGACAACCTGCTGCTGGACGAGTACTTCACCAAGGAAATCGAAGGCTGCACCGACGGCTGGCGCAGGGTGTGCGCCGAGGCCATGCTCGCGGGCGTTCCGATTCCCGCGATGACCAGCGCGCTCAACTATTTTGACGGCATCCGCACCGCGCGCATGAGCGCGAACCTGCTTCAGGCGCAGCGCGACTACTTCGGCGCGCACACCTACGAGCGCGTGGACGCGCCGCGCGGCCAGTTCTTCCACACCGACTGGACGGGTCACGGTGGAAACACTACGGCCAACACCTATAACGCGTAAGGAGAGCGGATTATGAACAGCTTCTCTCTGATTTCGAATTGCCCCGAGGGGCTGAATGACAGCCAGCTTCGCACCGCGCTGGAGCAGTCGCTGACCGACGTGCGCCTGAACCTGAAAAAGGTTCTGCTGCTCCCGCCGGATTTCACGCGCTTCCACTCCAACGCCGGCCGCATCACGTGGCACCTGTGGGACATGCTGAAGAACTACTGCGAGGTAGACATCATGCCTGCGCTGGGCACGCACGTGCCGGTGACCGAGAGCGAATGGAAGGCCATGTTCGGCGACATTCCCTTTGAGCGTATGATCGTGCACAACTGGCGCACGGACGTCGTAAAGGTGGGCACGGTGCCGGGCGAATACGTGAGCGAGATTTCCGAGGGTCTCGTGAACGACCCCATCGACGTAGAGGTAAACAAGCGCCTGCTGGATCCCTCCTACGACCTTATTCTCTCCATCGGGCAGGTTGTGCCGCACGAGGTCGTCGGCATGGCCAACCGCAACAAGAATATCTTTGTGGGCTGCGGCGGCTCGTCGATGATCAACTCCTCTCATATGCTGGGCGCGTTCTACGGCCTTGAGCGCATCATGGGCAAGGATCACACCCCGGTTCGCAACGTGTTTGACTACGCGGAGGAGCACTTCCTCCAGAACATCCCGCTGAGCTATATCCTCACGGTGACCACCGCGCCCGGCGGAAGCATTCACACCCACGGCCTGTTCATCGGCCGCGAGCGCAAGTACTTTGAGGAAGCGGTGAAGCTCGCGCAGCAGAAGAACCTGATCTTCGTGGACAAGACGTTCAAGAAGGTCGTTGTGCTGCTGGACGAGAAGGAGTTCAAGTCCACGTGGCTGGGCAACAAGAGCGTGTACCGCACGCGCATGGCCATTGCCGACGGAGGCGAGCTGATCGTGCTCGCACCCGGCGTGGACAAGTTCGGCGAGGACGCGTCCATCGACAAGCTCCTCCGCAAATACGGCTACTGCGGCCGCGAGAACATCCTTCGCCTTGTGAAGGAGAACGACGACCTGAAGCAGAACCTGTCCGCCGCCGCGCACCTGATTCACGGCTCCGGAGACGGCCGCTTCTCCATCACCTACTGCACGCAGCACCTCACGAAGGAAGAGGTCGAGGGCGTGTGCTACGGCTATATTCCCTATGCCGAGGCGGCGAAGAAGTATAACCCCGAAACGCTGAAGGACGGCTGGAATACGCTGGATGACGGCGAGGAAATCTACTATATTCCCAACCCCGCGCTCGGACTCTGGGCCGACCCGGCCAAATTCTGAGCCAAGCATAAGAAAAGGGCGGCTTTCATCCGGAGGCCGCTCCTTTTGTCGCTCTCTCACGCGACACGAAAATTCGTTGTTGACAATCAAGAGGTTCTCGTGATATAATAACGGCAGGAAGGGATGACGCCTTTGGTAGGGCTTCTCCCCTCCGATATGGGAAGAGCCGCCTATCAGTTGCGCTGGATGGCGGCTCTGCTTTTACTTTTTCTTCTTGTTGTTTCCGCCGCGACCGAACCTGATCGCGTTCAATACAAGAGAGATGATCATAATGACTACGGAAATGATTTCGAAGTCAGACATGATCTCACCTCCTTCAACCTTCGTATTCAGAGGTGAAAAGCCAAGCGCCATCTGTTTCCTTCCTGCCGGAAGCCCGAAGGCTTCATCGGTAGTATAGCATAGCAGCACATATGCGTCAAATTATGTTTTAAAGAAACAGAAGCAGGAAGATTTATGTTCGTTAACGATCCGTAAATGTCGGTGCGGCATTTTGCGAAATCCATCAACATGATTTCTTCCTATCCCGGAAAACGCGCGGCATGGTCGGTAGAAATATCAACCGCGTGCGCTTAGGTATACGGCGGGTCTTCGCCGGGACGGTATTCGCGGAAGGTTTCGCCGTCCAGATGTCGCTTGGCCGCGATCAGGAGCTTGATCGGCACGCCCTTCGCGTCGAACATCTTCTCGTGCTCGCTCTCATAGTTGGGCGCAAAGCCGCTGGCGTGCAGGTCGCGCGTCAGGTAGGTAATTTCAAAGCCCGTGTCCTTGAAGTACTCCACGGAGTCCTCAAACAGGCGGTCGTCGTCGGTCTTGAACCAGATTTCGCCGCCGTCCTCTAAAAACGCGCGGTACTGCCGAAGCTGGCGGGGATGCGTCAGGCGGTGCTTGGCCTGCTTGGGGCGCTTGTCCCACGGGTTGCAGAACGAGATATAGATGCGTTCCACGCGATCCTGCTCGGACAGGTATTTATAAATGTATTCAATGTGGAAGTTCGTCAAAATCAGGTTGTCCACGTCGCGCACGCCGCGGTAGGCCTCCTCGGCGTTGCGGCGCGCCACGCCCAGCACGGACGTGATCAGATCGACGGCCAGATAGTTGTGCGCGGGATCCTCCAGCGCCATCCGGCAGGTGGAAACGCCCTTGCCGCAGCCCAGCTCCAGATAGATCGGCTGCGCCTTCGGAAAGCGCGCCGCCCAGCGGCCGCGCATGCCCTCCGGGTCGATCACATAATACGGGCTCGCCGCAAGCTCCGGCCGCGCCCACTTCTTCACTCTCATTCTCATGCGTCGGGTTCCTCTTTGTATCATTTTTTCTCGGCGAACATCCCATTGTTCTGCCCGCGGGGCAGAAGACATGCCTATTCGTCCGCGCGCCCCTCGGCGAGCATCACGTCCGGGCGCGCGCCGATGCGGAGCGCCTGCCGGCTGTAGCCCACGCCGTTGGTCACGGCGCAGAGGGTGCCGTCGATTGTGCGCACGCCGGACAGGTGGGTATAGCGCATTTTATGCTCGTAAAACGGAAGGCTGTAGGGTGTGAAGCCCAGAAGGTTCCACTGCCCGCCGTGGGTGTGACCGCTGAGCATCAGGTTGGGATGACATTGCTTCAGCAGGAACGCGTGCGGCGCGTGGGACAGGAGCACGCGGTACGCGCCCGGTTCCTCGGAAAACAGCCCGCGCGCGTCGGGCTCATGGCGCATGCCGTCCTCTACGCCCGCGACCTCCAGCTTTACGCCGCGCACGCTCAGGCGCGCGCATTCGTTCAGAAGCAGCCGCGCGCCGAAGCGCTCGATTTCCTGCCGGAGCGTCTCGCGCGTATGGTCGAAGCGCATGTCGTCGTTGTTGCCGGGCACGGCGAGGATGGGCGTGTCGACCAGCGCGTCCCTGAATGCCGAAAACACGCGCGTTTCGCCCTCGTCGCACTCCGCCATGTCGCCGCCCACCAGCAGAACGTCCGGCTTCAGATCGGCAAGAAGCTCTGCCGCCGTCTCCGCCATAAACAGCGCCCGGCGGCGCACGTGCAGGTCGGCGATGAACGCCAGCCGGAGCGGCGCGTCAATGGGAAACCGAACGACGGGCGGCGGCTGAAGCAGCCGTTTTCCGGCGTACACGCCGCCCGTCGGCTTGGTGAAATAGAACAAGAAAGCCTCCTGAAGCGCCGCCGCGCGAAAGCGGCGGCCGGTTTTGCGGTTGCGGGAATCGGGATATTGTATGCCGTTCGCCTTATCCCCTTGCCTGTTCCGTCCGAATCACGGCGAAGCCGTTTTTCGGCAGGGCGGCGTTGGGAGCCGTGGGCTGGCCGGTTACGAGGTCGATGCCGGCGGGGAGAGCGACAGGCGCGTCTTTGCCGGTGAAGTTGAGCACGAAGGTATAGTCGCGGCCGTCCTTCGTGCGGCGGCAGGCGATCATGCCCTCGGGCAGGCCGGGAACGATGGGGGTCACGCCCGCGCGGGGAAGGAGCGCCTGATAGAAGTCGTTCAGGAAGCGCGGCTCGGGACGGCTGGCGATGTACCACACGCTGCCGTTCTGCGTCAGGCAGGGCGTGCCGGATACATAGTCGTCGCAGTATTCAGCCTGCACGGACGCGGTTTCGGCGTGGAGAAGGTCGGCGAGGAAGCCGCAGGTATACGTGCCGGAAAGGCCGAGCGCGTTTTCGGGCTTCATGACCATTTTGTGCGTCTGACCGTCGTACAGCGCGTCGGTTTCCTCTGCCCACACGCCCGCGAGCGAACGCAGCGGGCCGGGTGCGCCGCCCAAGAAGCACAGGTCGTTTTCGTCCACGATGCCGCTGAAGAACGTGAGCACCAGCGTGCCGCCGCCGTTCACGAATGCGGTCAGGCGCTCTGCCGTGCCGGGCTTGAGCATGTACAGGTACGGCGCGACGAGCAGCTTATAGGAATCGAACGGCTTCTCCATGTCGATCACGTCCACGTTCACGCCCGCGCGGGACAGTGCGCGGTAGTGGTCGAACGTCACGCCAAAGTAGTCCTTGTGCTTTCGGGGGCCCTGCGCGCCGTCCAGCGCCCAGCGGTTTGCCTGATCAAAAATCAGCGCCACGTCCGATTTCGTCTCGGAATGCGCAAGCTCCGAAAGCGTCTCAAGCAGCTCGCCCGTCGCCTTTACTTCTTTAAATGTGCGCGTCTGGTTCGTCATGTCGTGGCCGACCACCGCGCCGTGGAACTTCTCCGGGCCGCCGCGGCCCTTGCGCCACTGGAACATCATGGCCGTGTCGGAGCCGTGCGCCAGTGCCTGCACGCAGGAAAGCATGTGCATGCCCGGGCGCTTAATCTGGCAGATTTCGTGCCAGTTCACCTGCGAGGGCGTGCATTCCATCAGCGACCACGGCTTGTTCAGGAAGCCGCGCACCAGATCGAACGTGAACGAGGCCTCCAGCGCCACGTCGTAATCATTCTTCGAGCCCCACATGGGATAGCTGTCGTAGCCGACGAAGTCGACCACGTCGGCGAATCTGGGATAGTCAAGGCCGTAGAAGAAGCCCATGGTGTTGATCGTCACGGGCAGGTTCGGCGCAATGCGGCGAATGGGCGCGGTTTCGCATTTCACGAAATCGACGGTCTGGTCGGACACGAAGCGCCGCCAGTCGAGCGTGAGCCCGCACAGCTGCGTTTCGCCGTTCGGCTCGGGGGAGTGAATTTCCTCCCAGTCGGTGAACGTCTTGCTCCAGAACGCCGTCCACCACGCGTGGTTCAGGCGGTCGAGCGTTTTATATTTGCGCTTCAGCCACTCGCGGAACGCGCGCTGGCACAGCTCGCAGTGGCACTCGCCGCAGTATTCGTTGGAAATGTGCCAGCCGACAACCGCGGGATGCGCGCCGAATTCCTCGGCCAAGCGCGTGTTCATGCGGGTGACGAAATCGCGGTAGACGGGCGACGTGTAGCAATGGTTCTCGCGGCCGCCATGGAAATTGCGATGGCCGTTTTCCACGCGCAGCACCTCTGGGTATTTGCGGCTCATCCACGCCGGGCGCGCACCGGAGGGTGTGGCCAGCAGCACGGACACGCCCGCTGCGTGCAGACGGTCGAGCACGCCGCGAAGCCACGCAAAGCTGTATTCGCCCTCGCGCGGCTCCAGCGCCGACCACGCGAAGATGCCCACACTCATCAGGTTGCAATGCGCTTCCCGCATGAGCGCGACGTCCTGTTCGAGCACGTCCGGGCGGTCGAGCCACTGATCGGGATTGTAGTCTCCGCCATGACCGATGACGGGAAAACGAAACTCAGGCATAAAATCCCCTCCCCCTGCGTATACCGCTTTACACACACTTGCCGCGCAGCTTCTGAACGGTGCGATCCAGCGAATCCTTGCTGGTGCCCCACGGCTTGTCGGCGTTTTTATGATCGAACTTCAGCGTGAACCATTCGATTTCCTTTTCGAGACGGGCAAGGTTGTCCATCTCCACCTTGTTCAGCTCCGTCATGAACGAGCGCATTTCCGCGCCGCTCAGCTGCCCGCCCGCCTGCCGGACGACGGCGGCGTAGTGCTTCAGGCACAGACCCTTGCTCGCCTTCAGCGTCTGGCGGAACGCGCTTTCGTGCTTCCACATGTAGATCAGCGTGTAGACGTAGCGATCCATCGTGGCGTTCAGCCGGTCGCACAGGATGCAGGTGTCGGTAATTTCCCTGAGCTCCGCGCCCGCCTGCGGCGCCTTGCGGCCGAACAGACCCGCGCGCGCGGGCGTTTCGTTCACGGCCATGGAGGCCTCGCCCAGCCGCGCCATCGTTTCCTTCAGATACGTGTGCGCCATCAGCGCCACGCCCAGACGGTTGTTGTTGTTCAGCATCATCTTGAAATGACGGCCGCAGAAGCCCTTCTTATTTACCTCCACGCGCACGTCCGGCTCCATCACGCTGCCGCCCATGAACGCGTCCACATAGTTGTTTTCGTTGGTTTCCTCCAGCGCGCACAGCGGGCATTCGCAGTCCGTCTTATACGCGTCCCACACCGGAATCGTGTCGATATGCTGTCTCACGTGGGTACCTCCTCCGCGCTCTCCTCTTTTTCCTTGGGAAGGTCAAACAGCCCCTCCAGACCGAAATGCTCCAAGAATTTATCCGTTGTCGTATACAGAAGCGGCCGTCCCAGCGTTTCGCGCCGTCCCGCCTCCTGAATCAGCCCGCGTGCCAGCAGAAGCTGCACCGAATAATCGCATTTCACGCCGCGGATGGCCTCAATGTCGGCCTTCGTGACCGGCTGACGGTAGGCAATGATCGAAAGCGTCTCCATGACCGCCTGCGAAAGCGACTGCTTCTGCACCGGCTGCAAAAGCATTTCCACATATTTGGCGTATTCCGGATTGATGGACATTTGAATTTCCATGCCGTGCCGGTTCAGCCGAAGGCCGCGCTTTTCAAGCAGGCAGTTGTCACGCAGCTGCTCAATGGCCGGCTCCAGCTCCAGCTGGGTCAGGTTCAGGGCATGCGCCAGCGTGTCCACGCGCACCGGCTCGCCCGCCACATACAGGATGGATTCCAGAATTCCGCAAAGCTCGTTTATTTCCATACGTAAATCACCTGAGGATATTATACTTGATTTTGCCGCGCCGTGTCAATGATTCAGAATCCGGGGGAATTTTCAAAATTGATTTCCGTGAAGTCGTCCTTCGCCGGCGAGAAAAATTCGCAGAATACTAATGGCGCGCCGGTTGACACGGCACGCGCGCCAAACTATAATTCTTTTTTTATTCAGGAAAGCTTCCACCCACGCGACATACTTGAGAGGCGGCGTTTGCATGAATCAGACGGTTATCATCCTCGATTTCGGCGGTCAGTATAAGGAGCTCATTGCCCGACGCGTGCGCGAGCTGGGCGTGTATTCGGTCATCCTGCCCGGCTCAACCCCCGCGGCGCGCGTAAAGGAAATGGCGCCCATCGGCCTGATCTTCACCGGCGGGCCGGACAGCGTATATAAAGAAGGCGCGCCGGACTGCGAGGATGAAATTCTCCGCCTTGGCGTGCCGATTCTGGGCATCTGCTACGGCATGCAGCTTCTGGCGCACAAGCTGGGCGGCCGCGTCGCGCCCTGCGAAAAGAGCGAATACGGCACGCTGAACGCCGAGTTCGACGCCTCCTTCCCCCTCTTTTTTGACGTAACCGACCCGCAGGTGCTGATGAGCCACACCGATCGCGTGGTCGAAATGCCCGACGGCTTCCGCTGCCACGCGAAGACCGCGCTGTGCCCCGTCGCCGCGTTCGCGAACGAAAGCGCGCATATCTACGGCGTGCAGTTCCACCCGGAGGTTGAAAATACCCACGACGGCCAGAAGATTCTCCGCCGCTTCCTTTACGACGTGTGCGGCGCGGCGGGCGACTATAATATGGAAGATTACCTCGAAACGCAGCTGCGCGCCGTGCGCGAGCAGGTCGGCGATAAGAAGGTGCTTCTGGGTCTGTCCGGCGGCGTGGATTCGTCGGTCTGCGCGGCGCTTCTGTCCCGCGCCATCGGAAAGCAGCTTCTGTGCGTCTATATCGACCACGGCTTCATGCGCAAAAATGAAACGAAAGAGGTTACCGACGTATTCTCCGGCATGGATCTGAACTTCATCCCCGTCGACGCGTCCGAGCGTTTCCTTTCCGCGGTCGCCGGCGTGACCGAGCCGGAGCGCAAGCGCAAGATCATCGGCCTTCAGTTCGCCCGCGCCTTTGAAGAGGAAGCCCGCCGCCACGCCGACGTGTCCTTCCTCGCGCAGGGCACCATCTACCCGGACGTAGTTGAGTCCGGCGCGAACAAGTCCGCCGTCATCAAGAGCCACCATAACGTCGGCGGCCTGCCTAAGGATCTGGGCTTCGAGGGCGTGGTGGAGCCGCTCAAGGGGCTCTTCAAGGACGAGGTGCGCGCCCTCGGCCGCATGCTCGGCCTGCCCGAGTCGCTCGTTTCCCGCCAGCCCTTCCCCGGCCCCGGCCTTGCCATCCGCGTGATCGGCGAAATCACCCGCGAGAAGCTCGACCTGCTGCGCGACGCCGACTGGATCGTCCGCGAGGAAATCCGCGCCCGCGGCGAAAAGAGCGACCAGTACTTCGCCGTGCTCACCGATACCCGCTCCGTCGGCGTGATGGGCGATGGCCGTACCTACGAATATACCCTCGCCGTCCGCGCCGTCCGCACCAACGACTTCATGACCTGCGAACCCTGCCGCCTCAGCTACGACACCCTGTTCGCCATCGCCTCCCGTATCCCCAATGAAGTCCACGGCATCAACCGCGTCGTCTACGACATCACCGGTAAACCCCCGGCGACGATTGAATGGGAATAAGCCCTTCGCGTTTCCAAAGCCTGAA
>CAVERI010000069.1:0-14347 GCA_963618055.1 bacterium
CATGATCAAGGACGTGACGCCCATCCCGCACAACGGATGCCGCCCGCCCAAGCGCAGAAGAGTGTAACAGGAGGAACAGCAAATGGCTAGATATACTGGTTCGGTTTGCCGCCTTTGCCGTCGTGAGGGCTGCAAGCTTTTCCTGAAGGGTGACCGTTGCTACGGTCCCAATTGCGCAGTCGGCAAGCGTCCGACTCCGCCCGGCGAACATGGTCAGGCCCGTCAGCGTAAGCAGAGCGAATACGGCATGCAGCTTCGCGAGAAGCAGAAGGCCAAGAGAGCGTATGGCGTTCTCGAAACGCAGTTCCACCGTTACTTTGAATCCGCTACCCGCGAAAAGGGCATCACCGGCGAGAACCTGCTGGTTCTGCTTGAGCGCCGTCTGGACAACGTGGTGTACCGCTGCGGCTTCGGCTCTTCCAGAGCGCAGGCCCGCCAGTTGGTTCGCCATGGCCACATTCGCGTGAACGGCAAAAAGGTTAACATCCCCTCCTTCCTTGTGAACGTGGGCGACGTGATCACCATCCGCGAGAAGAGCGCCGAGGCCGAGCATTTCAAGGCTCTGCGCGAAGGCTCCGGAAAGATGGTTCCGAAGTGGATCACCGTTGACAACGAGAATCTCAAGGCGACCGTTGCCGCGGCTCCCGCGAGAGACGATATCGATCTGACGATTCAGGAGAACCTGATCGTCGAGCTGTACTCCAGATAATCAAGCGTTTGAGTTTGATGGCAATCTCTGTGCAGCGGCTTAGGTGGGGTAAATGCTAAGGCGCTGCGCGCAGAGATCGAGCACCGCTAAAAGCGGTTTGAGACCGCTTTCGCGATGGAGAGGAGGATACGCCGAGTGATCGATCAGATAGAAAAACCCAAAATTGAACGTGTGGAAATCGGCGAGAGCAACCGATACGGCAAGTTCATCGTCAATCCGCTTGAGCGTGGCTTTGGCCAGACGTTGGGCAACGCGCTTCGCCGCGTGCTGCTCAATTCCCTGCCGGGCGTTGCCGTGACCAGCGTTCGCATCGAGGGCGTTCAGCATGAGTTCTCCACCATTCCCGGCGTCAAAGAGGACGTCGCCGAAATCATACTGAACCTCAAGCTTCTTTCGGCAAAGTTGTTCACCGACCAGCCCAAAATCCTCACCGTGGACGCGCGCGACGCGTGCGAAGTGACGGCCGCGGACATTAAGTGCGACGATGAAGTGGAGATCGTGAATCCCGAGCTTCATATCGCCACGCTGTCCGAGGGCGCGCATCTGCAGATGCAGATCACGCTGGAGAAGGGGCGCGGCTACGTTTCCGCCGAGCGCAATAAGCAGCTCGCCGGCGAGCGCAACAAGCTTGGCGGCATGCCGATCGGCGTCATCCCGATGGATTCCATCTTCACGCCGATTCGCAAAGTGAGCTATTCGGTGGAGGATACCCGCGTCGGCCAGGTGACCGACTACGATAAACTGACCATCGAAGTTTGGACGAACGGGTCCATTCTTCCCAAGGAAGCGCTGGCCTCCGCGGCGCAGATTCTGACGAACAACATGAAGCTGTTCATCGATCTGACCGTGAACGTCGTTCGCGTGGACTATAACGAGCCCGAGAGCGACAACCGCGACAAGGTGCTGGAGATGACGATCGAGGAGCTCGATCTCTCCGTGCGCGCGTTCAACTGCCTGAAGCGCGCCGGCATCAACACCGTTGCGGAGCTTGTGCAGCGCAACCAGGAAGACATGATGAAGGTACGCAACCTCGGAAAGAAGTCGCTGGAAGAGGTGGAGCAGAAGCTCGTCGCGCTTGGTCTTTCCCTGAAAACCACCGACGAATAAGCGTCCAACCTTACGGACATAAGCAATCAAGGAGGAACCGATCATGGCCAATCGCAAGCTGGGGCGTCCGGCTGACCAGAGAAAGGCTCTGCTCCGTAACCAGGTTACCAACCTGATCTGGTACGGCAGAATCGAGACCACGCTGGATCGCGCCAAGGAAGTTAGATCCATCGCCGAGCGTCTGATCACCGTCGCTATGCGCGAATGTGATAATACCGTGGAAGTCAAGAAAACCACCAATAACGAAAAGGGACAGACTGTGGAGCTGACCGTCGTCAACGATATGCCCTCCCGTCTGGCCGCTCGCCGCAAGATCATGGCGTACCTCTATCGTATGCCGGTCATGCAGGGCAAGGACGAAGAGAAGGATGAGTATCTCGAGCGCAAGAAAAACATCAAGCACCCCGTGATCGAGAGGCTCTTCCGTGAAATCGCGCCGAAGTATAAGAAGCGCGCCGAGGAAAAGGGTCAGGGCGGCGGATATACCCGCATCGTCAAGATGGGCCCCCGTCGCGGCGACGGCGCCGAGATGGTCGTCCTCGAGCTCATCTGAGCTTCAGGCACCGCCGTGCGATTCAGCGGCGCGTCTGGCAATGTCTTTTCGCCAGCCGGCACCTGATATGTGCGGCGTTACCTTAAAAAACGTTCTCTAAAAAAGCATCAAAACAGACAGGCTCCGCCCAAATGGCGGAGCTTGCTCTATCTCCCGAAGGCTCGCGGCGCTTTTTTCGGAAAGGAGGAAAGGCCAACTCGCCCAAATGGGGTACGTCATACGCGGGAGGATGCTTTTTTCGATTTTTGTGTGAAGCACGAAGCGAAATCAGGTGCTTCGGCGCTCGACGGCGGCCTTGACAGCTTCGTAGATGCGGTCGGAGGCGTCGGCGTGGATTCCCTTGCGCTGGCTTTCGAGCATAGCTTCGCGCAGGGCAGGGTCGTGGAGGATGCGCAGACCAGCCTGTACCTGCTCTTCGGGGGTTCGGGCGGACGCGCTCATGCCGCGGGATTCGAAGTATTCGCGGTTCACGGTTTCGCAGCCGGGGATGGGGTCGGTGTGAATCAGCGGGATGCCGCTGACGGCGGCCTCGGTGGAGGTGAGTCCGCCGGGCTTGGAGAACAGAAGGTCGCAGGCGCGAAGGTACAGCGGCACCTGCTTTGTGAAGGAGAGAATCGTGAGCCGTCCGGCGGGATCGGGAAGCTCGCGCAGCGCCGCGGCGGTTCGCTCGTTGCTGCCCGCGATCACGATGATATGCGCGTTTTCGTCCTGCGCAAGCAGGCAGCGCGTCAGGTCGATCAGCGAGCCCGCGCCCATGCTGCCGCCCATCACGAGGATGCAGCTTCCCTCCGCGGGCAGGGACAGCGCCGCGCGCGCCTCAGCGCGCGTCGTCGGCTGACGGTAGGCGCTGGAAACCGGAATGCCAAGCGGAAGAAGCCTTTCGGCAGGCACGCCGCGTTCGACGAACTCGCCGCAAAGCGCCTCGGACGGTACGACGTAGAAGTCGCAGTCCGTTTCCTCCCAGAAGGGTATGCAGGTGTAGTCTGTAGCAATGGCGAAGGTGACGGGCAGTGCGTCGCCCGAGCGCTTCATCCACGTCAGCGTCTCGGCGGGGTACAGGTGCGGCATGACGACGGCGTCCACCGGATGCTCATTCAGGTAGGCGCGCAGATATTTCGCCATCAGCTTGTTCGCCTGATACACCGGGCTGCTGTGGGAAATCTTCGATACGGCCATGCCGATTTTATACATGCCGCCGAACAGCCGGGGCGTGAGCCGCGCCATGTCTATATAGGCGTCCGCCACGACTTTGGAAACCTTCTCGTCCGCCAGACTCAGATAATCGGGAAAAAGCACCTCGTCGCCGTGCGCCTGAAACGTTTCGGCCATTGCGTGCCCGGCGGAATTGTGGCCGCCGCCGGTGCCGCAGGACAAAATCAGTATTCGCATAGAAAATCCTTTCCGAATCGTCCTTCGATTCCAGCTCTTCCCTATGCTTTCATTATAGAGAAAACCACCGGCTCTGTCAACGGGAAAATCCGTTGACGCATCGGCGCGGGCATGGTATAGTAGAGCCGGATGGATAAGATGGAGGGAAAGCGGATGAATCATCTCTGGTCGGAACGGATTCAGAGCATAGGAACGCTGGATACCTCGCGCAGGCTGCGGTTTTCCGACCGCTTTCAAAGCGCGTATACAGCGCTTTTTCGCCTTGAGGACGGCGCGCGCATTTTGGAAATCGGCTGCGGAACCGGGGCACTGTGCCGCGCGCTGAAGCGGTGGTATCCGTCGGCGGAGGTGGTTGGGCTGGATCGCGACGACGCGTTCATTGCCTGCGCGCGCGAAAAAGGCACGGGCGAAGCCTATGTGAAGGGCGACGCGGCCGCGCTGCCGTTCGCGGACGGGAGCTTTGATGTGACGATTTCCAACACCGTCAGCGAGCATGTGGAGCCCTCCGGGTTCTTCGGCGAGCAGCTGCGCGTGCTTCGGGAGGGCGGCGTGTGCCTGCTTTTGTCGGCGCGGCGCGGGATCCAGCATTCGGCCGCGTGCGTGCGGGAGGAAAGTGCGTTTGAAACGGAAATTTGGGCGCGCGTCGACGCGGATTTCCGCCGCGCGGCGAGGGAAGACGGCGTGGGCGCGTATGCGTTAAATGAAATGGAGCTTCCCGCGACGATGGAAAAGCACGGCTTTTGCGGCGTGGAAACGCATTACCTTTCCATCAACCTCACGCCGGACGACCCGTTTTATACGCCGGAGGAAGCGCGCGACATGATCAACGCGAGCCGGCAGAACGATTTGGACAACATCGAGCGCATGGAAGCCGTTGCGCCCGGCGCGGTTTCGCGCGCGGACAGGGAAACGCTTGCGCGCCTTGTGAACAAACGATACGACCGACGGCTGTCGCTGTATGAAGCGGGGGAAAGGCAATGGGACGTGACCCTCAGTCTTACGATGCTTCTGCGGGGCGTAAAGCCGTGCGCGGGCTTGAAATGAAGGAAATGCGGGCATAAGCGGTTGCATTTTTTGTGTGCTTGTGTTATACTATGAAAGGTCAAAGTTTGATATTATAAAGGAGTCAAAACGGTATGAAAGCGATTATTAACGGCAAAATCGTGCTGCCCAGCTCCATTGTTGAGGATATGGCACTGGTTTACGATGAGAAAATCGAAGGCATTCGCCCGCTGGACGAAATCGGCGATTGCGAAGAGGTGATCGACGCGAAGGGGCAGTACGTCATGCCCGGTCTGGTCGATATGCACATTCACGGCTATCTGGGCGAGGACGCGTCCGACGGCAGCGCCGACGGCATCCGCAAGATGGCGGAGGGAATCGCCAAGAACGGAGTTACCAGCTGGCTGCCCACCACGATGACCGTTTCCTATGACACGCTGCGCGAGGCCTTCAAGGCGATTGCCACGGTGATGGAGGAGAGCAAGAAGGACGACTTCAACGGCGCCGAGATCATGGGCATCAACGCCGAGGGCCCGTTCATCAACCCGGCCAAGAAGGGCGCGCAGGCGGGCGAGCACATTCGTCCCTGCGACCCGGATTTCATCAATGAGTACGCCGACCTGATTCGCGTGTTCACCGTCGCGCCCGAAATGAAGGGCAATCTGGCCGCCATTCGCCGCATTCACAAGGAGCACCCGGAAATCCTCATTTCCATGGGTCACACCTCTGCCACGTATGAGCAGGCGCAGAAGGGCGTGCGCGCGGGCGTTCGTCATGTGACGCACCTGTTCAACGCCCAGACGCCGCTGATGCACCGCGACCCCGGCGTGGTCGGCTGCGCGCTGACCGAGAGCCGCCTGTCTGCCGAGCTGATTGCGGACACGTTCCATGTGAACAAGGCGCTGTTTAAGCTGGTGGCGGATGTGAAGAAGGACAAGCTCGTCCTCATTACCGACTGCACCCGCGCCGGCGGCATGCCCGACGGCGAGTATACGCTGGGCGGCCAGCCGATTTTCGTGAAGGGCATCGAGTGCCGTCTGGCGGACGGAACCATTGCCGGCAGCGTTCTCAAGCTGAACGAGGCCGTTCGCAACATGCACAACAACTATCGCCGCCTGCCGCTGCACAAGGCTGTGAAGATGGCCTCCCTGAACCCGGCGTGCGCCATCGGCATTGACGACCGCAAGGGCTCGCTGGAAGCGGGCAAGGACGCGGACATCTTCCTCGCGGACGAGAACATGAACGTCAGCCGCACCATTCTGCGCGGCCGCACGATCTATCAGGCGTAAGAACATTGTGAAGGGGAGACGCAGCATGGAACTCAAGGTTAAGGCCGTTTATGATCCCGGATTCCTTCCCATGGTCAAGTATGTGGACGAATACGCGAGCGACGTTCAGAAGGCGGAGCACCAGAAAATCGCCATTTCCGTCGTGCGCAATCAGGACTATACGCACACGCTGAAGATGGACGCGTTCAAGGACGGCGTGGCCGACGAGCGGAACTGCAAGGTCGTCGAGCGCATCGTGAAGACCTTCCTGTGGGTGTACGGCGGCTACAAGATCATCATTTCCGGCTCAAAGGTGATCTACGACGCAATCGCCAAGGCCTACGCCAAGGGCGGCGCGCGCGATTTTGACAACGGCTTCATGAGCGGCGTGTATGAGCGCCCGTTCGAGGTGCAGTACATCGAAAACGTGGACGACGCGCCGGAAAGCCACGAGTCCGCCAATCCCGTCGGCCGCCATCTGGACGGCTGCCGCATCGGCTTCGACGCGGGCGGCTCGGACGTGAAGGTTTCCGCCGTGATCGACGGCGAGAGCGTGTATTCCGAGGAAATCGTCTGGCATCCCAAGACCCAGACCGATCCCTCCTACCACTTCAACGGCATTCGCAGCGCCATGCTGAAGGCTGCCGAGAAGATGCCCCGCGTGGACGGCATCGGCGTGTCCTCCGCGGGCGTGTATATCGACAACCGCGCCATGGTCGCGTCCCTATTCATTAAATTGAGCGAGGAAGACAAGATCAAGTGCCAGAACATCTATCTGGACGTGGCGAAGACGATCGGCAAGGACATTCCGATTGAGGTTGCCAACGACGGCGACGTGACCGCGCTCGCGGGCGCAATGGATCTGAACGACAACTGCGTGCTCGGCATTGCGATGGGTACCAGCGAGGCGGGCGGCTACGTGGATCAGAACGGCAACATTACCGGCTGGCTCAACGAGCTCGCGTTCGTTCCGGTGGACATGAACCCGAACGCGATGGTGGACGAGTGGTCGGGCGACGTGGGCTGCGGCGTGAAGTATTTCTCGCAGGATTCCGTCATCAAGCTCTGCCCCGCCGCCGGAATCGAGCTGGACGACAGCCTGACGCTGGCCGAGAAGCTCAAGTACGTGCAGAAGCTGCACGCGGCGGGCGACCCGAGAACGCCGGGCATCTATGAGACCATCGGCGTGTACTTCGGCTACCAGATCGCCTACTACGCCAAATTCTACGACATCCGTCACGTGCTCATCATGGGCCGCGTGACCAGCGGTCAGGGCGGCCAGCTTCTGCTTCAGAAGGCGCAGGAGGTGCTCGACACCGAGTATCCCGAGCTTGCGAAGAAGATTCAGCTGCACATTCCCGATGAAAACAGCCGCCGCGTCGGCCAGTCCGTGGCCGCCGCCAGCCTGCCGGTCATTCAGAAATAAAAATCGGTTTTTCGTTCTATTCGCGGCCTCGCCTGAAGCGCTTCAGGCGAGGCCGCGCGGCTTTTTTGCTTCGCGGGCGTAAAATTTGCGTTTTGTGAAACCGATTTGCGCAAGCGCGGGTCTAACCTGCGGTGCGCTCAAGGGAGCGCCCGGAAAGGAAAAGAGCCTATGAAAAAATGGATCGCGACGCTTTTGATGCTGGCGCTCTGCGCCGTGCCCGCATGGGCGGAGGGAGAGACGAATCTTTCAGACGTTGAAAACATCTTCCTCTACGAGACCGCCATCGAGGACGACCAGAACCCGGAGAAGAGCCTTGCGGCGAACGCGGCCTACCGCGCGAAGCTCGCGTCGCTCGCGGAGAAGCTGGACGGCGTGTACGAGACCGAAACCCTGTCGTTCCACACAAAGCAGGCGCTGGCCATCGACGACTTCACGGCGCTCACGTGGCAGGTAACCAACCGCACGGATAAGACGCTGTTTGTGGACGGCAGCGATTTCGACGTGGATTTTGAGGGAATCGAGTACGACCTGTGCGGCGGGAGCAACCGCTACAAGTACCTGCTCGCGCCCGGCGAAACCGTCGACGCGCGCTTTCACGGCGCGCTGTTCGGCCACTTTGAGCTCGGAGAGGGCGAGCTTCGGCAGAGGCTTACCGTGTACGAGCTGACGGACGAGGGTCTTAAGAAGGCGGAGGACACGCGCCGGGAGGGCGGAAATGAAACGGACTTCTACCCGGAGGATGGGGACGGAGAGGCGCTTGAGGAGGTAACGTTCGCCGTGAAGCTGACGATGAGGGAGGGCACGGTGTGCTCGGCGCTGACGGACGGGCAGCCGCTGGTCGCCCAGATGGACGGCTATGAGCTTCGAGTATCGCAGGCGGAGATGTCGGAGGTTACCATGCGGCTGAAGCTGGAGCGCGTGTATCCCACAAAGGAAGCGGCCGAGGCCGACCCCGGCTACGGGGAGAGCTATTGGGAGTATTCCCTGCCTGCCGTGGATGGAACCACGTGGATTCAGGCCTATTATGGCACAATTCCGGACAGCGCCGAGGAAAACCCGGACGGCACGTGGTCGTGGCACTATGAGGGCAGGGCCTACTACATGTTCTCCCAGCCGGATGAGATCTGGCTGCGCTCCCGCGATTTCACGGGAAGCGGCTACGACGACAGCACCATTGAGGACGTGAAGCTGACGTTTTCCGAGGAAAAAGCCGATTGACAAACGCAGTTTTCTGTGATAGCCTGTTTGCGGGACGCGATGAAACGCGTTCCGCAAATGGTTTACAGGGGTGAAAGCGATGAACGCGCAATATGATGTGCCGATGTATCCGCAGCTTGGGCATGTGTACCCGGGCGATTATTATGAGGCGCTGCCGTTTGACGACTATATCGACCGCGCGCAGCCGCTGCCGTCGGGCGAAAACGTGTTTGACATTCGAGATTTCGGGGCCGTTCCGGAGAAGGAGCGCCTGAATACCGAGGCGTTTCGCGCCGCGGCGCGGGCGTGCGAGCAGGCGGGCGGCGGCACGATTCTGGTGGCCGGCGGGTCGTACTGGATGGGCGCGGTGCATGTGCCGTCCAACACGACGCTGTTTATCGCCGCGGATTCCGAGATCGTCGCGTCGAGGAATATGGCGCACATGGGCGAAGCCGTGGACTTGGGCGGCCAGCCCGCCTACGCGTTTTTGCATATCGCGAACGCGGAAAACGTGGTGGTTACCGGCGGCGGGCGCGTCTGCGGAAACGGCGAATGGTATGTGTACGAGCCGCGCGAGAGGCCGAGCCTGACGCCGTTCCCGATTACCGCGCTGCCGCGCACCGATCAGGCGGCGATTATCAACGATGTGCCGGGCACGCTGCGCTATTTCTACCGCCGCCGGATTCGCTACGCGGAGGATCACTATTACGGGGGGCTTCCGCCGCTTTCGCGCCCTAATTTCATGGTGTGGGCGCGGGAGAGCCGCGGCGTGCGCTTCGAAAACATCATCCTGCACGCGTCCATGTGCTGGACGCTGAACCTTGACCGCTGCGAGGACGTAGTCGTGCGCGATCTGGTGATCGACGACAACCGTCACGTGGCCAACACGGACGGAATCGACGTGACCGGCAGCAGCCGCGTGTCGATCGAGCATTGCTTTATTTCCTGCGCGGACGACGGCATCGTGCTGAAAAATCCGCAGCATACCGGGCGCGCGATGAGCGATGTTTCCGTGAAGGACTGCACCGTGGTCACGGTGATGAGCGCGTTTAAAATCGGCACGGAAACCGGGCACGACATTGCGGACGTGCGCGTGGAGGACTGCCGCTTCTGCATGCCGGATATTTATCCGGGCTCGGTCACGGGCATCTCGCTGGAATCCTGCGACGGCGCGCATCTTAAAAACGTCGTCATCCGCAACATCGAGATGGAGCGCGTGAACTGCCCGCTGTACATCTGCCTGAACATGCGCAACCGCTATCGCGATCCGTATACCGATGAGCCGGGCGAAAACCGCTTCTGGGGCGGCGCGATTGAGAACATCGTCCTTGAGAACGTTCACGCCGTGAACGCCGAAACGCCGTCCATCCTGATGGGCTTCCAGACGGCGCGCATCGACGGCACGCCCGTGCGGCGCGCGGTTCGCAATGTGCACCTTCGCGGCTTTCATGTGAAGTACCGCGAGAATCCCGCGTATGTGAACGTGCCGGAGGTCACGCCGGAGCACCTGTTCGGCTATCCAGAGAGCAACGCCCACGGAGACGTGGACGCCAGCGGCGTTTGGGCGCGCCACATCGATGGGCTTGCGCTGGAGGACATCGACATTGCGCCGCGCGCGGCGGATAGTCGGGAAATTATCCGGCTGCACGACGTGCGCTGAGCGCACAATTGAAAGCGGACGGCCGGAGAAAGCGATTTCCGGCCGTCCGTTTCATGCTTACCTGTGCTTATCCATGTTGTCCAGCACCTTTTTATAGGGCATCAGCATGCCCTCCGTCATTTTGCCGCCCAGCTTGCGCTGCAGCCTTGGGCTTGCGATCAGAAGGCCGACAAGGTACATGGCAAGGCTCTGCTTCCAGCGCTTCTGCGGGAAGTCGTACTGGCCGTGGGCTTTGAAAAATTTGTGATCCGCGCGCATGAAGCCGCGCATCTGGTAGATCAGGTCGCGGAAAATCTTCATGCCGCCCACGCCGTAGAAGTTCTGCGGCGACGTGTTTTTATGCCGGAGGGAATAATCCAGCGACGCGGCAAGGCGGTCGACGTCGGCGTCGGCGTTT
The DNA here is from genome assembly GCA_963618055.1 of bacterium. Classification (GTDB taxonomy): domain Bacteria; phylum Bacillota; class Clostridia; order Christensenellales; family Aristaeellaceae; genus SFHK01. The sequence goes on from CAVERI010000069.1 coordinate 10,709, forward strand.
CGCTCGTCCGTGGCGACGCCGGACAGAATGTTGCGCCCCACCTGCGCGCGGGCCTCAATGACGGTGCGCAGATTTTCCTCGCGGCTCAGCGCGCCGGTGATCAGATAGCCTACCGGCATGCCGATTGTGACCGTGCGGTGACCGTTGCAGAACTGGCGGTCGTCATACATTTTAAACCGTGCGCCCATCGAATGGTCGCGGATGGGGAAGGCGTAGACCATTGCGTCGGCCGTCTGTATCTGCGTGCGCAAAAATTCGTCGAAGTGATCCTTATGCACGCATTTTCCGCTGACCGCGCAATGGAAGCAGCCCAGACAGCCGCCTGAAAACGGAAATTCGCGCAGGTTGACCACGCGCGTAGCGTAGGGAAGCATGGCGCGGAAGCGGGAAATCATGCCCGCAAGCTGCGCGTCCTCCTCGGCGAGATCGGCGATGATGACGATATTTCCCGTCTTGCCGTCCGTCCGCGCCTCGGGAACCGTGACGGGGGCGGGCGTGAAGGCCGTTTCGGACGGAAAATACGGCTCGAAATATCGATTTTCCGCGTTCCACATGAGACTCTCCCACCATTTTTCGGCCTCTGTGCGGCCGGCTTCCGTGGTCAGATCCTCCATATCCGCCGAGAGCCCGCGGATGAAGCTCGCGCCCATTTCCTGCGCGTTGTCCTGAATATAGCGGTGCGCGGTGGTATCGTAGAAGTGCTTGGAGGTTGTAATCTGCGTGATGAGCTTCCCGTTCAGCGTCACGCCGTGCGCTTTCATCAGCTCAATGAAACTGTGCAGCTGGCTCGGCGCGAGGAAGGTGTATACGGGGTAGGAAAACAGCAGCAGGTCGGCGCGCTCGATGGCCTCCCGCGCGGGCGTAAAGTCCTTTTCCAGCGCGCGAATCCGCTGCCCGACGTGGAGCACCTCCAACGCGTTCAGCGCGTATTTCCTTTCAAGATAGCGCACGGTTTGCAGCGTGATGCTGTTTTCTCCCTTGGGGCTTCCGTTCAGCACGAGAATTTTCATAATCCCTCCGAAAAAGTGGAATTTTGCACATCCGCGCAAAGGCTGTGCGCGTCCTTGCCGGTGGCGCGGACATAGGCAGCAAAATCATGGAAGTCCACGCCGTAATAGCGGTTGAGAAGCGTGCGCTCGCGCATGCAATAGGTGTTCGCGTCCACGTCCGTCTGCGCTTCCGCGGCGCGGTCGATGATGGAATAGATGGCCGCGCCGTAGGGAGCGTCCATGAATGCGTTTTCACGGATGGCGAAGCGCGCGTTCTCCGTGGGGCCGTCGATGCGCCACAGGAAGATGTGGTGCCCCATCGGCTGCGGCCAGATTTCCGAAGCGCGCGGCAGCTGCGTGCCGTAATGCGAGAAGCCGCGCCCCGCGTCCGCGCACACATTGCCGACGAACTGCGCGTCCAGCGGCAGCACGTCGCGCTGCTCATAGGCGGCCATGCCGCAGCGGACGAAGAGGTTGTTTCGGAACACGAGGTTCTTCGCGGGCAGGCACTTGCCGTGCTCGCCCTGATGGGTAACGCCGGAATCGAAAATGTCGCAGAACACGCAATGCTCGATGACGGCGTTTTCTGCGGAATTCCAGAATTCCACGCCGTTTCCAAAGCGGATGTGAAGCTCCCTGCTCCACACGCAGCCGCCGATGAACTCAAAACGGCAGTTGCGCACGACCACGTTTTTCCCGTTCGTTCCGGAAAAGCCGTGCACGCCGTTGTTCTTGAACGTGAGGTTCTCAAGCACGATGTCGTGTCCCATCACGGCCAGATTGCGGTGAACGGCCAGCACGCATTCGATGTGCCGGAACGCCCTCGCCGGATTTTCCTCGCAGTACAGAAGCACGGTGTGATCCTCCGGACGCACTTCGTTTACGCCGAAGGCGCTGTCCCACCAGTCGCCGCGCGCGGAAAGCGCCTCGCGCTCCCACTTCAGCGCGCCGCCGAAGGCGTTGTTGAACACGAAGCTGCACACCTGCGTCGTCAGCGGGCCAAGGCAGCGCCACACGTTCGGGCTGCCGGGCACAGCTTCCCAGTTTTCCTCGCGGCTTACGTCCACCGAGCCGCTGAACGCGGGATTTTCGCCCTCGCCATACGCGCCGTAGGTGACGGGGTGCCCCTCCGTGCCCTGCGCGTTTCCCAGCGCGCCGCGAATCAGGCTTCCGCGCTTGAAAAGCACGGTGTCGCCGGGTTGAATGGCTAAATCGCGGTGTGTCAATCGCGGATTCGCCGCGCTCGTGCCGTCGGCGCTCGCGCTTCCGCCGACCGGGTCGATGTAATAGGTTGCCATATGCGTTCACTCCCCGAAGCTGAAATTTCAGTGAAAAAGAAATTCGCGGCGAACCGCGCGAAATCCTGCTTTCGGCGGCGGGATTCCGCATATGAATGAAAACCGCGATGTTGACAGAGAATATGCCGCTTGATATAATGAAAACAAAAAATACTTGGAGGACGCGTTTATGAGAAAAATCGACAGCCACACGCATGTGGATGCCGGCCGACCGGAGGTGCTGCTGGCGCGCGCGAGGGAGCAGTTTGGCTATGAGAAGATTGCGGTGATGGGAATTCCGTGCAGCAACGGCCCCTTGAACAATCTGGAGTGCCTGAAGGTGAAGGCGCTGGCGCCGGACTACGCGTATGTATACGGCGGCATGGTGTATTCGAATTTATCGAAGCCGGACGCGCGCGATCACGAAAAGCAGCTCACGCTTTTGATGGACGCGGGCTTTGACGGCTGGAAGCTGTTAGAGAGCAAGCCGTCCTGCTATCGCAGGCTTCAGCTTCCGCTGGACGGCGAGGTGTTTGCGCGCGCGTTCGCGCTGGCCGAGGCAGAGCAGATACCGGTCACGTGGCACGCGGGCGACCCGGCCACGTTCTGGTCGGCGGAAACCGCGCCGCGCTTCGCCGTGGAAAACGGCTGGCTGTGCGTGGGCGAGGGCTTCCCGACGCTTGTCGAGATTTACCGGCAGGTGGAGGCAGTGCTCGCGCGGCATCCGCGGCTGCGCGCGTCGCTGGCGCACCTGTACTTCACCTCCGACGACCGCCCACACGCCGAGCGCCTGCTGGACACCTTCGAATGCCTTGCGCTGGATCTCACGCCGGGCAACGAGATGTACGTGGACTTCATGAAAGACCCGGACGGCTGGCGCGCGTTCTTCCGCAAATATCGCGGCCGTCTGGTGTTCGGCACCGATATGGCGGATGAGGACGAGGACGTGGTTTTCGGCGGCGCGAGCACCAGTGTCGATCTGGTGACGAACACGCTGGCGGGAAGCGAGCCGTTCCGCGTGTGGGAGATTTCCGGGCAGGGTCTGGGGCTGGAGGAGGATGTTCTGCGGAAGGTGTTCGCGGAAAACTTCGCCCGCATCGTGCCGCCCGCGCCGAAGCCCATCAGCAAAAGCGGCCTGAACGCCTACGCCGAGTGGATTCAGCCGCACCTGACGAAGGAGCAGCGCCGAAGCTGCGAGGACATGCTGCGGGAGATTATCGGATAGAAGACGAGCCGTATCGGAAATTTCTCCGATGCGGCTCGAAATTTTTCTGTGAGCGGGAATCAGCCAAGCTGGTATACGGCGGTCAGCTTCTGACGCACGGTTTCCCTCAAATTGTGCGTGATGAGGATGACGCACAGCTCCGGCGCGG
>CAVERI010000070.1:0-14261 GCA_963618055.1 bacterium
GGCCGCCGGAGTTTGACGAAGCGGCATGAACAGGGTACGAACGTCGAAGTTACCAACGTGCTTGCGCGCGGCTACGCGTGCGTGCGCGAAGGGTATTTTGGAAAAGAGGAAACGACGGAATTAACGTGCATGTGCGCGGTTACGCGTGCGTGCGCGCGAACGGCCGAATCGTGACGGACGCGGCGGCGCTGTCGGCGGGGCAACATATCAGCGTAGACATACACGCGGCACGCGTGCGCGCGACGGTGGACGGCGTTGACGAAAGAAAGTAACGGCTGGCGCTTCGCGCTGCGTGAAAGAGTGACTGCGGGAGTTCGCCGGAGCGGCATGAACAGGATGCGGGTGTCGGATATGCCAACGTGCTGGGCGTGGGCATGTGCGCGGTGTGCGTTCGTGCGACAGGGAATGGCGTTGACGAGAGGAAGTAACGGCTGGCGCTTTGCGCTGTGTGAAATAGGAGCTGTGGAATTTGTCGGGATGTGTGGCTGACGGAGATGTTGGGCACGGAAACGGTGAAACTGCGTTGGAGATCGAAACGTACTGGCGTGCGGAACAGACGGGATTGACGAAAGGATAGAAGATGGAAGAGAAATTTACGTTCGAGGCGGGCATGGAGGAGCTGGAGACGTTGGTGGCTCGCATGGAGTCGGGCGATATGAAGCTGGACGAGTCGTTCGACGCGTACCGGCGCGGCGTTGTTTTATACCGGGCGCTGAAGAAGCTGCTGGACGAGGGCGACGCGAGGATTCGCGCGCTCACGGAGACGGGCGAGGTCGATCTTACGAAGGAGATGGACGGCGAATGAGGACGAGGAAGGAATACGCGAAAATGCTGGGAAAGCGGTCTGGAGCGCCGGTTCGGGCGGGTAAGATTGGTCTTACGAAGTAGACGGACAGCGAATGAGAACGAGGAGCAAGTACGCGAAAATGGCGGGAAAGCGGTCTGGAGCGCCGGTTCGGGCGGGTGAGATTGGTCATACGAAGGAGGCGGACGGCGAATGAGGATGAGGAAGGAATACGCGAAAATGCTGGAAAAGCGGTCTGGAGCGTCGGCTCGGGCGGGTGAGATTGGTCTTACGAAGTAGACGGACAGCGAATGAGAACGAGGAGCAAGTACGCGAAAATGGCGGGAAAGCGGTCTGGAGCGCCGGTTCGGGCGGGTGAGATTGGTCATACGAAGGAGGCGGACGGCGAATGAGGATGAGGAAGGAATACGCGAAAATGCTGGAAAAGCGGTCTGGAGCGTCGGCTCGGGCGGGTGAGATTGGTCTTACGAAGTAGACGGACAGCGAATGAGAACGAGGAGCAAGTACGCGAAAATGGCGGGAAAGCGGTCTGGAGCGCCGGTTCGGGCGGGTGAGATTGGTCATACGAAGGAGGCGGACGGCGAATGAGGATGAGGAAGGAAGACGCGAAAATGCTGGGAAAGCGGTTTGAAGTGCCGGTTCGGGCGGGCGAGGTCGATCTTACGAAGGAGACGGACGGCGAATGAGGACGAGGAGCGAGTACGCGAAAATGGCGGGAAGGCGGTTTGAAGCGCCGCTTCCGGCGGGCGAGGTCGATCTTACGAAGGAGATGGACGGCGAATGAGGACGAGGAAGGAATACGCGAAAATGGTAGAGGAGCGGTTTGAAGCGCTGCTTCCGTCGATGGAGAAGGGTTCTTTTGTGGTGGGGAGCGTGCCCGGGCTTCTGGCCGATTCGATGCGCTACAGTCTGCTGGCGGGCGGTAAGCGGCTGCGTCCCGCCATGCTGCTGGCGGCCTGCGAGATGCTGGGCGGCGACGTGGACGAGGCGTTGGACTGCGCCTGCGCGCTGGAAATGATTCACACCTATTCGCTGATTCACGACGATCTGCCCGGCATGGACAACGACGAGCTGCGCCGCGGCAAGCCCACGAATCATGTGGTGTACGGCGTGGGGCAGGCGATTCTGGCCGGGGACGGGCTTCTGAATCTGGCGTATGAGGTGATGCTGGCGAACGCCGCGCGGCATCCGGCGCATCTCGACCGTCATTTGGCGGCGATTTCCGAAATCGCGCGCGGCGCGGGCGTGACCGGCATGATCGCAGGGCAGGTGGCCGACCTGTACGTAGAGGGCAAAACCGGCTTCGGCGAGGACATGCTGACGTATATCCATCTGGGCAAGACGGCGGCGATGTTCCGCGGCGCGATGCGCGGCGGCGCGCGGCTGGCCGGCGCGGATGAAAAGACGGTGTGTGCGCTGACGGAGTATGCGAACGCGTTCGGGCTGCTGTTTCAGGCCTCCGACGACGTGCTGGACATTACGGCGAGCGCGGAGTTTGGCAAAAGCAAGGGCAAGGACGAGCGCGACGGCAAGCTGACGGCTGTGAGCGTATGGACACTGGAGGGCGCGCAGGCCCATGTGCGTGCGGAGCTGTCGCGCGCGGAAAGGGCGCTGGACGGCTTCGGCGCGGAGGCGGACTTCTTCCGCGCGCTGGCGGACGAGGCGGCGCGCAGGGATCACTGACATGCTGAAGGATATTCATTCCCCGGCGGACATCCGCGGCCTTTCCGCGGATGAATTAAAGGGGCTGGCGGGGGAAATTCGGCGGGAGCTGATTGACGTCGTTTCGGAAAACGGCGGCCATCTGGCGAGCAACATGGGCGCGGTGGAGCTGACGCTGGCCATACATATCGCCTTTGACGCGCCGAAGGACAAAATTGTGTTCGACGTGGGGCATCAGGCGTATGTGCACAAGATGCTCACCGGGCGCGCGGCGGCCATGCGCACGCTGCGCAAGAAGGACGGCCTGAGCGGCTTTCCGCGCCGCGACGAGAGCGAGTACGACGTGAACAACGCCGGGCACGCGTCCGACGCGATTTCGCTGGCGCTGGGTCTGGCGCGCGCGCGCGATCTGGCCGGGCAGACGCATTGCGTGGTGGCCGTGGTGGGCGACGGCGCGCTGACCGGCGGCATGTGCTATGAGGCGCTGAACGACGCAGGGCAGAGCGGCACGAAGCTGATTGTCATCCTGAACGACAACGAGATGAGCATCTCGCCCAACGTGGGCGCGATGCATATGCACCTGACGCGCATGCGGCAGAGCACCACGTATCGTTCGTTTAAGCAGAGGCTTCGCTGCGCGCTAAGGCGCATGCCGCGGGTGGGCAAAAAGCTGGAGCGCGCGCTGGAACGCATCCGCGACGCGGTGAAGCTTTTGTTTATCAACGACATGTTCTTCGACGCGCTGAACATCGAGTATCTGGGGCCGATCGACGGGCACGACGTGGAGGAAATGGTGCGCGTGTTCCGCCGAGCGAAGGAATACGACGAGCCGGTGATCATTCATGTGGTCACGCGCAAGGGGCTTGGCTACACGCTGGCAGAGAACCGCCCGGAACGGTTCCACGGCGTGGCGCCGTTCTATGCCGATTCCGGGGAAGCCCGGGGCGCGGCGGCGCGCTCCGCGGGCTCGCTGGCGGCGGACGTGCTGATCGAGCGGGCGAGGACGGATTCGCGCGTTGCCTGCGTTTCGGCGGCGATGCTGTCGGGAACCTGCATGGAGGCATTTCAAAAGGCGTTTCCAGACCGCTGCTTTGACGTGGGCATCGCCGAGGAGCACGCCGTTACGCTGTCGGCAGGGCTGGCGCTGGGCGGCATGAAGCCGTACGCGGCGATTTATTCCACCTTCTTGCAGCGCGGCTACGATCAGGCGATGATGGACGTGTGTCTCAACCGCGCGCCGGTTACGTTTCTGATCGACCGCGCCGGGCTGACCGGCGAGGACGGCGAAACGCATCAGGGCGTGTTCGATCTTAGCATGCTGCGCGCGATGCCCGGCATGACGATCGGCTGTCCCGCCGACGGCGCGGAGCTTCGGCGCATGCTGGAAATCAGCTTCGATTTGAACGCGCCGATGGCGATTCGCTATCCTAAGGCGCTGCCGGATGGAGCGGGAACGTCATTCGCGCCGGGCGAATGGACGGTGGAGCGCGAGGGCGCGGACGTTTGCCTGCTGGCCTGCGGGCGAATGGTAAGCGTCGCGCGCGCGGCGGCAGCGCGGCTGGAAGCGGCGGGCGTTTCGGCGGCCGTCGTGAACGCGCGGTTTGTGAAGCCCATGGATGAGAGGGTGCTGGCCGCCATTGCGGAAAAGGGGCTTCCCGTGGTTACGCTGGAGGACGGCGTGCGCGCGGGCGGCTTCGGCGAGGGCGTGGCCGCGTGGCTGAGCGCGCGCGGGCATGCCGCGCCGGTGGAATACGTGACCGTGCCGGATCGGTTCATCCCGCAGGGCACGGTGGACGAACAGACGAAAATGTGCGAAATGGACGAGGAAAGCGTGGCCGCGCGCGTCAAGCGGGCGCTTGGAAGGGAGCCTTATGCCGATACGCGCCGATGAAAGACTGGTACAGCAGGGGCTGGCGGCGGATATTCACCGCGCGCAGGCGCTGGTGATGGAGGGGCGCGTGCTTCTGGGTACGCGCAAGATCCTGAAGCCCTCTGAGCCGGTTCAAAGGGACGCGGCGCTCTGGGTCAAGGGCGAGGTGAACGCTTATGTGAGCCGCGGCGCGCACAAGCTGAAGCGCGCTCTGGAGGCGTTTTCGCTGGACATTGCCGGGAAAACGTGCGTGGACGTGGGCGCGTCCACCGGCGGGTTTACCGATGTGATGCTGCGCGCAGGGGCGGCGCGCGTGTTCGCCGTGGACGTGGGCTACAACCTTCTGGATTGGAGACTGCGCTCCGACGCGCGCGTGACGTGCATGGAGCGCACGAACGCGCGGTTCCTTGCGCCGGAAATGTTCAACGCGGTTCCGCAGTTCGGCGCGACGGACGTTTCGTTTATCTCGCTGAAGGCGGTGCTGCCCGCGGTGTTTCGCGTGCTCGCGCCGGACGCGGATTTCGTGGCGCTGATCAAGCCGCAGTTTGAGGCGGCGCGCGAGGACGTGGGCGAAAAGGGCGTGGTGCGGTCGGCGGACGTGCACAGAAGCGTGGTTTCCGGCGTCGTCGAGTTCTGCCTTGCGCAGGGCTGGGCGGTGCGGGGACTGGATTTCTCGCCGATCACCGGGCCGGAGGGCAATATTGAGTTTCTTCTCTGGCTGAGCAACCGCGCGCCGGAGGCGGCATCTTTCGATTTTAATACGATTGATGACACGATTCGCCGAGCGCATGACAAATTTGTTAAATAATCGCGTGGGTTCTTGTTTGGCAGCGCGGTTATGGTATACAATATGTAAAGAGGCTTCGGTCGGTTTTTTGGAAGGCAGATCGAAGGTTTTGTACGTTTAACTTTTTATAGGGAGGGCGGCCGGGATGAAAGCGATGCGCCACGCCATGATCCTTGAAATCATAGATACCATGAAGATCGAAACCCAAGAGGAACTGGCCGCGGAGCTCAGACGGCGCGGCGTGAACGTTACGCAGGCGACGGTGAGCCGCGACATCAAGGAGCTTCGCCTTCTGAAGGTGCTTTCAGAGGACGGAAGCTATCGCTATGCCACGGCAGAACGCGCCGAGCAGGGCGTGAACGACCGCCTTATCCGCATTTTCAACGAGTCAATCCTGTCCATTGCGGGCGCGGGCAACCTGATCGTGCTCAAGACGCTGACGGGCTCGGCGAGCGCGGCGGCGGAGGCAGTGGACGGCTTTCAGTGGCCGGAGATCATCGGCACCATTGCCGGAGACAACACGATTCTGGTGATCGTCAAGAACATCGAGGACGTGGACGACATCATCAGCCGCTTCCACGAGATGATCGGAAACCGCAGATAACAAAGGCGGAAAGGCAAAAACGTGCTGATCGAGCTGAACATACGAAATATCGCCCTCATTGAAAGCCTCCGCATTGAATTTACGCGGGGGCTGAACGTGTTGACCGGCGAAACCGGCGCGGGCAAGTCCATCGTGGTGGACTGCGTGAATCTGGCGCTGGGCGGCCGCGCCGACCGCGACCTGATTCGCACCGGCGAGGAACGCGGCGGCGTGCGCGCGCTGTTCGACGTATCCGGAAATCCCGCCGCGGAGGCGTATCTGACCGAGCTGGGCGTGGAAACGCAGGACGGGCTGGCAGAGGTATCGCGCGAGATTACGCGCAGCGGCAAAAACGTGTGCCGCGTGAACGGCGCGATGCTGCTTTTGTCGCAGATTAAGGCGTTCACCGGCATGCTGGTGGATGTGCACGGGCAGCACGAGCATCAGGCGCTGATGGATCCGGCGCGGCATATCGAATTTCTGGATGCGTTCGGCGGTGAGAAGCTTTGCCCGGCGAAGGAGCGCGTGCAGGCGGCCTATGCCGACTATGCCGATGCGAAGCGGCGGCTGGACAAGGCCGACATCGACGAGGCCGAGCGCGCCCGGCGCGTGGACGCGCTGTCGTTCCAGTATAAGGAAATTTCGTCCGCGAGGCTGAAGCCGGACGAGGAGGAAGCACTCGAGCAGAAGAACCGCATCTATGAAAACGCGGAGCGCATTTCGTCGCACGTGCGCACGGCGTATGAGCGCGTGTATCTGGGCGGCGGCAAGAGCGTGAGCGCCATGGAGGGCATCAAGCGCGCGCTGGACGCGATGAAGGCCATTTCCGGCATCGACGAGAAATATCAGACGCTGGCCGGGCGGCTGGAGGAAATCTATTATTCCGTGTCCGACGTGGGCTACGAGCTGCAGGACGCGATGGAGGAGACCACGTTCGATCCCGAGGACGCGGAGCGCGTGGCCGATCGACTGGATCAGATTAAAAAGCTCAGGCGCAAGTACGGCCCGGAGCTGAAGGACGTGATTGAGTTTGGCCGCCGCGCGGGCGAGGAATTAAAGCAGCTGGAAGCGTCCGACGAGCTTCGCGAGGAGCTGAAGGCGGCGCTGAAGGAAAAGAAGCGGGCGCTGGACGAAGCGTGCGCCGCGCTGACGGACGCGCGCAGGGAGGCCGCGGCGGAGCTATGCCGCCGGCTGATCGAGCAGCTTGCCGACCTTGGCATGGGACGCACGCGGTTTGACGTGCGCTTCACGCCGCGCGCGCCGCAGGCGGACGGCGCGGACGAGGTGGAATTCATCCTGTCGCCGAACCCCGGCGAGCCGATGAAGCCGCTGTCCGCGATTGCCTCCGGCGGCGAAATTTCGCGCATCATGCTGGCAATGAAGGCCATTTCCGCCGAAAACGAGGGCGTGGACACGATGATTTTTGACGAAATCGATACCGGCGTGTCCGGCCGCATGGCGCAGACGGTGGGCGAGAAGATGTGCGCGCTGGGGCGCAGCCGGCAGGTGATCTGCGTGACGCATCTGGCGCAGATCGCGGCGCTGGGCGACAGCCAGTATCTGGTGGAGAAGACCGTGAGGGACGGACATACCGGCTCGTCCGTGCGCCGTCTCGACGAAGAGGGGCGCGTCGGCGAGCTGGCGCGGCTGGTCGGCGGCGCGGACGATTCCGCCAGCGGGCGCGAGCACGCGCGCAGCATGCTGGCCGCGGCGGAGACCCTGAAGAGGAAACGGTTCTGAACGCGCGACCTTCCCGAATATACTCGATTAACGAGTGCGGGGAGGGATGAGATTTGGTGCGGATTCACGTGGTGCGGGCGTCGCGCCTTCTGCTGGGCGCGGGCGTCGCGGTGCTGCTGGCGGTGATTCTGTGGCTGGCAGGCCGGGCGCTGCTGGGCGGCGGGGAGACAGGCGAAGGCCCGAAAACGGACAGAAATGTGTATGTCGGGGCGGAAACGGAGGCGGCGTTCGTCTCCGCTTCCGCTGTTTTTGCGCTTCCGAAGGAAATCACCGTGCAGGCAGCGCCGGAAAAGGCGGACAAGCCCGCGCGCGTGCTGATTTACCACACGCACACGCACGAGGCCTATAAAAAGACGGCGCAGGACAGCTATGTGGAGACGGCGGTCTCGCGCACGAAGGACAACGGCCACAATGTCGTGCGCGTCGGCGAGGTACTGGCGGAGCTTCTGACCGAGCGCGGCTTCACCGTGATTCACGACGAGACCGACCACGAGCTGGACGCGCTGGGCACAGCCTACGAGCGTTCGCTGAAGACGGCGCGGTCGTATGCCGGCGACGTGGATGTGTTTATCGATCTGCACCGGGACGCGTACAGCAGAAACGGCAGCGGGAACCCGTTCTGCGTGGAGATTGACGGCGTGAAGACGGCGCGGCTGATGTTTTTGGTGGGCAACGGCAAAGGATTTGACGAGAAGCCGTATTACGCCGAGAACTACGAGCTGGCGACGCGGCTGACCTATCGCATCAACGAAGTGCACGAGGGGCTGTGCCGTCCGGTAATGGTGAAGGACGGGCGGTACAACCAGAACGTGTCCACCCGTGCGCTGCTTGTGGAGGTGGGGCACAACGAAAACTCGCTCGAACAGGCGCTGGCGGCGCTGCCCTACCTGGCCGACGCGCTGAGGGACGTGCTTCTGACGGAGGGCGCGGCGTGACGGAATGAGAATGGAATGAGAAATGGACGAAATTCCTGCGTTGGGCTTGCAACGGCGGGGACGGTATGGTATGATAAGAGCGTGTAAAACTACGGAGCACAGAAGAGGAGTGAATTGCATTGAGCACGACGACGCGTGTTTTTTATCGTCAGCCCGCGCGGGCATGGACGGAGGCGCTGCCGCTGGGAAACGGCCGGCTGGGCGCGATGGTATGGTTTGATCCCGCGAAGGATGTTCTGAATCTGAACGAGGATTCGCTCTGGTCGGGCTATCCCGTGAAGGAGCACGGGGCGCGCGATCCGCAGGGCGCGCTGCCGCGCGCGCGGGAGGCGTTGGCGCGCGACGATTACGAGGCGGCGATGAGGGGCATCGAGCGCGACTTCACGTCCGATTTCTCGCAGGCATACATGCCGCTGGGAGATCTGACGATCGAGCTGGCCGGGCAGGAGGAGGTCTCCGACTATACCCGCGCGCTCGATCTGCGCACGGGCGTCGCGACGTGCGTTTATCGCGCGGGCAATGTGCGCTATGAGCGCCGCGCGTTCGTTTCGGCTCCGGCGCAGGCCATCGTCTATCGCCTGACGGCGGACAAGCCGGGCTGCCTGACGGCGAAGATTACGCTCACCACGCCCCTGCGCGCCCAGACCGCGGCGCGGAACGGCCGGCTGGTGATGGACGGCGAGTGCCCGTGGCGCGCGCGCGAAAAATACGCGAACGACCCGGACGCCGTGGTGTATTACGATGAGCCCGAAAAGAAGGGCGTGTCGTTCCGCGCGGTGGTGGAGATTCGCGCGCGGGGCGGCGAGGCCGCGTTTGAAAACGGCGCCTGCCGCGTGCGGGGCGCGGACGAAATGGAAATCCGCGTGTTCGCGCGCACGAGCTACGCGGGCCCGTTCCGTCATCCGCATCTGGAGGGCGCGGAATACGAAAACGCCTGTCTCGCGGACGCGGACAGGATTCGCGATTGCGGCTATGAGACGCTGGAAACGGCGCACGCGGCGGACGTGTCGGCGCTGATGGATCGCGTGAAATTTGAACTGAAGAAGCCCGAAGCGGACGACGTACCCACCGACGAGCGCCTGCTGCGCTTCGGCGAGCGGCAGGACGACCCGGCGCTGTACGAGCTGATTTACAACTTCGGGCGCTATCTGACGATTTCCGCGTCCCGTCCCGGCACGCTGGCGATGAACCTGCAGGGCATCTGGAACAATAAAATCATACCGCCGTGGAACGCCAACTACACCATCAATATCAACACCGAGATGAACTACTGGCCGGCGGAGCCCTGCGCGCTGGGCGAAATGGCCGAGCCGCTGTTTGCGCTGGTCGAGGCGCTGCGCGTGAACGGGGAGGACGTCGCGAAGCGGTTCTACGGTGCGCGCGGCTCCGTGTCGCATCACAACACGGACGCGTGGGCGATGGCCAATCCCGTGGGCGGCGGGCTGCCGGGTTCGGCCGTGTGGGCCTACTGGCAGATGTCGTTCGGCTGGCTGTGCCGCCACCTGTACGATCATTACCTGTTCACGCTTGACCGCGAATTTTTGAAGAACCGGGCGCTTCCCTGCCTGAAGGCGGCGGCGCGCTTCTATCTGGATATTCTTCAGGATGTGAACGGCGAGCTCGCGATTTCCCCGGCCACGTCGCCGGAAAACAGCTTCCGCATCGACGGGCAGGCTCGCTGTGTCGCCCGCGCCGCCGCCATGTCCGACGCGATTGTGCGCGAGGTGTTCACGAGCACGCTCGACGCGCTGCGCGCGCTGGGCGAGACGGACGAGATGGTTCCCGAAATCGAGGCCGCGCTTACGCGCCTGCGCACGCTCAAGGTAGGCAGCAAGGGGCAGGTGCTGGAGTGGGATCGCGAGTACGAGGAGGCGGAGCCGCATCATAGGCACACGTCCCATCTGTACGCGCTGCATCCCGCGCATCAGATTACCCCGGAGGGCACGCCCGAGCTGGCTGAGGCGAGCCGCCGCACGCTGAACCTGCGCGGCGACGACGGCACGGGCTGGAGCTTGGGCTGGAAGATCAACTTCTGGGCGCGCCTGAACGACGGCGACCACGCGCTCACGCTGCTCAAAAATCAGCTGCGCTTTGTCCCCTCGAACGGCGCGGGAAATTATCATCACGGCGGCACGTATCTCAACCTGTTCGACGCGCATCCGCCGTTCCAGATTGACGGCAACTTCGGAACCACCGCCGGCATCACCGAGATGCTGATGCGCTCCGAGCCCGAAACGCTGTATCTGCTGCCCGCGCTGCCCGGCGAATGGCCGGACGGAAACATCGAGGGTCTGTGCGCCATGAACGACATGCGCGTGGATCTGTCGTTTGAGGGCGGCAGGCTGAAGCGCGCGCACATCACGGCAAGGCAGAACCCGCCCGCGCCGGTGGCCGTGCGCTATGCGGGGCAGACGCTTATAACGATTGACCGCGCCGGGGAATACGCAATCTGAGAGGGGGAACCGCCGATGCTTCTGATTGGAATCTGCGGCGCGAGCGGCAGCGGAAAGTCCACGCTGGCGCAGGAGCTGTCCCAGAAGATCACAGGGCGCGTGGTGCTGATCAATCAGGACGCGTATTACCGCGACCACGCGTATCTCCCGTTTGAGGAGCGCGCGAGGATTAACTACGACGAGCCGGGCGTGTTCGAGCACGACGAGCTTCTGTACGACATGAAGCTGCTGGCCGAGGGGCGGCCGATTACCCGCAAGGCCTACGATTACGCGCGGCACTGCCGCGCGGACGTAGGCGGGGAAGTGATCGAGCCCGCGGAGACGGTGATCATCGAGGGCATTCACGCGTTTTACGACGAGCGCCTGCGCGCGATGATGGATTTACGCATCTTCATTCGCGTGGATCCGGACATCTGCCTTCTGCGCCGCGTGCAGCGCGATATTGTGGAGCGCGGCCGTGAAATCAACGGCATTGCCGACCAATATCTGGCGACCGTGAAGCCGATGTATGAAAAATACATCCGCAATTACATCGAGTACGCCGACCTGATCGTCGCCGGGGGCGGCAAGAACGCCCGCATCAGCGATATTCTGGCGTTTTATATCAATGCCGGGCAGGTGAAAACGGAATCCGTTTGACGGCCTTTCATGGGGAGGAGTGGAATGAAAGCAATCATTCTTGCGGCGGGCTACGCCACGCGGCTGTACCCGCTCACCGAAAACTGTCCCAAGGCGCTGCTGCCCGTGGGCGGCAGGACAATTCTTGACCATCTACTTTCGTATCTGCGCCGCGCTCCGGCGCTGGACGAGGTGCATATCGTGTCCAATCATCGGTTTTTCCGCCAGCTGTGCGATTGGGCGGACGGCGCGCGGGAGACCTATGCGCCGCTGAAGCTGAAGGTGTGGGACGACGGAACCACGAGCAACGAAAACCGGCTGGGCGCGATTGGCGACATTCGCTTCGCGATTGAAAGGGCGGGGATTGACGACGATCTGATTGTCGCCGCGTCCGACAACCTTCTGGACGCGCCGCTGGACGGCCTGTTTGAGGACTTCCGGCGGAACGGGCGCGACACGCTTCTGTGCGGACGGATGGACGACGCGGAAGAGTGCCGCCGCTTCGCGGTGCTGGAGCTTTCGCCGGACGGGCGCATCCTGTCCATGGTGGAAAAGCCCGAGCAGCCGAAAACCAACATCGTCGCCTACGCCATTTACCTGTACCGCCGGGATACGATTCCGGAGATTCTGCGCTATCTGGACGAGGGCAACAATCCCGATTCGCCCGGCCATCTTCCGGAATGGCTGCACACGCGGCGGGAGGTGCGCGCGGTGCTGTATGAGGGCACGTGCGTGGACATCGGCACCGTGCAGGCATACACGGAAACATGCGCCGAGTGGGACAAAAAGAAGGAGAAACCGTGCGGCTGATTCGCGATTACATGCAAAACGCCGCCGCGCGCGCCGCGTTGAGCGCACTTACGCAGGCCGCCTTTGGCTTCGATTTCGAAGCGTGGGTGGCCCGCGGCTTTTATGCGCGCGGCGCGTATGTGCCGTATTCATTTGAAGAGGACGGGCGCATCCTGTCCAATGTGTCCGTGAACCGGATGGAATTCCGCCTGAACGGCGAGAAACGGCGCTGGCTTCAGATCGGCACGGTCGCCACGCGCGAGGACATGCGCGGGCAGGGACTGGCGCGGCGGCTTATGGAAATCGCGCTGGCGGACAGCATGGACGGCTGCGACGGCGCATATCTCTTCGCCAATCCCGAGGCGGCGGGGTTTTATGAGAGGTGCGGCTTCACGCGCGGAATCGAGTATCGTTCGTTCCCGCGCGCGGAAGCGTGTTCGGATATGGGCGCGCGGTTCATGCCGGTGAATCCGAAGGACGAGCGGGCGCTGGCGGCGTATCAGCGCGCCGTTCGCGAGACGAAGCCGTATGCCGCCCTGTGGCAGGAAAACGGCTTCGGGCTGGCGATGTTCTATACCATGAACGCCGAAAACGCGTATTACTGCCCGGAAATGGACGCGTATGCCGTGGTCGAGGATGGATGCCTGAACGCCGTGTTCGCCCGAAATATGCCGCCGCTGCGCGCGGTGCTGGCGGCGCTGGCCGCGTCCGAGAATGTTGAAACGCCGACCGTCATCGGTTTCACGCCAAAGATAGAAGATGCGGACGCGTGCGCCTGCGAGCCGTGGGACGGCGGGGACGACTATCAGCTCTATGGCCGCGGCCGCGCGCTTGAGGAAATCGCGGCGAACTGGCTGTGCTTTCCGGCGCTGTCGCACGCGTGAGAAAGAACAGGGACTTCCGAAGGGAGAAACCAATGAGGGAATTTGCGAAGGTATCGCTGGGGCTTTATCCCACGCCGCTGTACCGCCTGCCGGGCGTGAGCGCGAAGCTGGGAACGAATGTATGGATTAAGCGGGACGATCTTTGCGGCGTGGCGCTGGGCGGAAACAAGGTGCGCAAGCTGGAATATCTGCTGGCCGACGCGAAGGCGAAGGGGTACGAGCTGGTGATGACCACCGGGCAGGCGCAGTCCAACCACGCCATGCTCACGGCGGCCTGCGCACTGAAGCTGGGCATGAAGCCGGTGCTGGTGCTCAAAAAGCGCGGCGTCTGCGCACGCCGGGGCAATCAGGTGCTGAATTATCTGATGGGCGTGGACGTGCGCTTTGTGGACACGGACAGCTACGACGACATTTACCGGGAGATGGATCGCATCGCCGACGAGCTGGGAAAGCCGGCATACAAGATTCCCTGCGGCGGCTCGAACGCGCTGGGGTCGGTCGGCTATGTGGACTGCATGCGCGAAATCGCGGAGAGCGGCGTTGCCTTTGACGCGGTCGTGTGCGCGTGCGGCTCGGGCGGCACGGCGGCGGGCGTGGCGCTGGGCGCGGCGCTGCATATGCCCGGCACGCGCGTGATCGCCGCAATGGTGGACACGGACCCGTTCGATGTGATCGTTCCTGAAATCATGCGCGAATCGGCGCGGTTACTCGACGTGCAAATAGAGCTTCCGTCGCCGGAATTTGTGAACCTGTGCGGCCCCGGCTATTCCATCCCGTCCGAGGAGGGCAGCGAGGCCATCCGCCTGATGCTGCAAAGCGAGGGTATCGTGCTGGATACCTGCTATACCGGCAAGGCGTTCGCTGGACTCGTGCGTCTGGCGCGCGAGAGACGCTTCAAGCCCACGGACAATGTGCTGTTCATCCACACCGGCGGCGCGGGCGGCCTGTTCGCGCCGGACTGGGAAAAAGAGGACGCGTAAAAGATTTTCATGAAAAACAGCCGCCCTTCGGCATGAAACCGGAGGGCGGCTGTATAGACGCTGCGATTTTATGAAAGTGAGACCCAGATGCACGGGCGAACGCCGATATCGGGGCTGTCGACCTCATAGCCGCGCGAGGAAATGGAACCATCGTT